>JAFWRL010000318.1 GCA_017520105.1 Fibrobacter sp. | reverse complement strand
GCACAGACGCTTACCATTCCTTCGGAACCGTTGCCGAAATGAATCATTGTAGCGCAATTGTTGTTTCGCGTGTCTATCGTCGATGTCCAGAAAAATGCGAATCTACCCGGCTCCAAGAAATACTGTGAACTTGCCCTATATTCTCCGGCGGGCAAAACAGTAAAGCCGTATGTGTCTTTTCCGCCACCCCATCCCACGACGGCGTAGTCGAGGAATGCGGGGTATCCGCCATTTCCTCTTTCGGGCCATTCTTCAACTTCGGGCAGATACCATCCGGGAGGGCATGCCACTTTTGCGGCCTCGAAGGTGTATAAGCGGCCGTACTTGTCGCAATTTTCTTTCTTGTTGCCGTTGCACCAACTTGGAGATTGAATAGTTGGGAAACCCATGTCGCAGCCTTCCGGATCGTTCCCGGTGCAGTTCGTCATTACACTGTCTCTCATTTCGTAGTTGAGATTCTCGGCCATCCAGATTTTTTCGCCGAGCTTTACCGTTCTATACGTTTTTCCGTCACGCGTATCTGTTAAAACTGAATCGTTTTGCGCTGCAGTGGAATCTGTCGGCGTTGTTTTTGACGGTTCTGGAGCTGGGCCAGTGGAGATTTCGTATGTGGTTCCGCTAAATCGAATAAACTTCACATTCGCATTTTCGGCTTCAATGTCAAACCAGTGGTCGCTATGACACATGCACGGAGATTCAGCTACTACGCATTCCCCGTTCTCTTCGCGACATCCATATTCGATTTGCAAAGTGTCACCAGAACGTTTTGTCAAAAGGTCCGCATCGACATAGCAGAGATCGTTTACATTCAAGGCCATCACTTGGTAATGACCGTTGCCATCGTTGAGGAGGTACGCTTGGGGCTGTTTTTCTGAAGATGCTTTTGCGAGGCTTGCGATTTGGGCGGCACGTATTGGCTGGGGTTCCAAAGCAGAAGCAATGCAAGAGCCTAATTTGAAGCCGTTTTTCGTGTCTTTAGCAAAAGCGGGTGATGCTTCTTGGTGGTCCACGGAACTCGAAGACGGCTGGCTCGCCGATGACGTTGTTACGCTGGACGATGAAAGTTTCGGTGGCTGCTGACTGGATGACGATTTTGCTTGAGCGCTAGATTGCGGCGCACTTGACGAGGATTCCGGCTTTTGCATTTCGCTTGAAGAACTTTCTTCTTGAGCCATCGTATTGTCGATTATCGTGGTTCCAGTTATGTCCTGAGAATCTGAACAGGCCCAGAATAGTGCTGCGCATAACGGAATCAGTTGTATTGTCTTTTTCATGTTCATTTTTCCTTCCTTGAATCCGTAGATTCTACTTTGTCCGTAAGAGGGAATATTTGTAAGTTCATTTGATAGACCTGGTCGATGGTTTGGCATTCGTTGGCGATGTCAACAATCTTTTTGCGGAAGATGTCGGTTTCCTTGGAAATGCGGTCGTAAGTGGGTTTGTCGATGCCCATGGTGATGCCGGAAAAATTGCGTTCTTCCACGGAATCCTTGATGATGGACCGTACCGCAAGTTCGCTCATTTTCCTGTTCATGGTGCGTATGGCAAGAGGAATCGTCTCCTTGGAGCCTCTGACCGTTTTTTGCGTTTGTTCGTAAGTCCCGTCCGCATTTTTTTGGAGCAGGTCCGCTTTGACGAGGAACTGCAAGATTTCACGGACTTCGGCGGCTGTAACGCCGTGCCTTATTTTAGACGCAATTTCGCCAAGCGTCGCTTTGGGCATGATGGGGGCGAGTTCGCGGATAATGGGGCAGGCGGGCGTTTCGTAGTAGCGGAATGCGTCCGCATCGATAATGCGGATTTTGTTCATGCGTGCCTCATGTTCGAGCTCGCTCAAAGCGGATTCTTTTTCGTCGTCGTTTTTGGCGTTCCCGAGTTTTACGAGCAATGTGAAATAGGTGTAGTCGAACCCTTCGAGACCCATGGCGCGTGCGACCTTTGGAATTCCCGGCTTGCTGAGGGTTGTCTGTCCGTCGCTAACCAGTTTCAGATACGCCGATGAAGCAAATCCTGCAAGACTTGCAAATTTTCGCCACGTGAAATACGAGCATCTTTTGCGTTCGGCATAGAAATCTCGCATGTACTCGCGGTAATCTTGATATTCGGTAATCGGTTTCATATTTATAAAAATAAAACAAAAATTGCGTTTTTAACATGAAAAAACGAAAAATTTTCATAAATAGTTTATATGAAATTAAAATATGAAACAAAAGCGTTTCATAAACGTTTTTCGAGTTTGAATTGGATAGTCAATATAAAGTAGCCCAACGTTTACTAGTGCAACCATTTGGCGCTTTATTTCTCCATCGTTTTTAATCCTGGCAGGTTATATTCCTTATAGACGTATGGCGATTTCTATTGCCAAGGTTTTGCGTTTTTGCGAGGTCAAGATGAAATTTGCAATTTTGGGTTGTGGTCATATTGCTACAAAGATGGCCACTGCGGTCAAGTGTCTGGAACAGAAGGGAATGGGGGTCGAGGCGTATGCGGTATCTTCGCGCACGCAGGCGAAGGCGGAGAGTTTTGCCCAGGAGTATGGATTTAAGAAAGCTTACGGCAGTTATCGTGAATTGGTACAGGATCCCGATATTGACCTTATCTATATTGCGACGCCGCATTCGGAACATTACGAGTCGGCGCGGCTCTGCATCAATGCGGGCAAGAATGTGCTTGTCGAGAAGGCTTTCTGTGCAAATGCCTTGCAGGCGTCCGAGGTGATTGCGCTTGCGCAGAAAAAAAATGTCTTTTTGTGCGAGGCGATGTGGACGCGTTTCTTGCCGGCGGTGAAGATTCTCAAGGACTGGATTGTCGCGGGGCGTATCGGCAAGGTGGAATCGGTCGAGGCGGATTTTTCGATGGCGCTTTCGCATATCGAACGGCTGCGTAACCCTTCACTTGCGGGCGGTGCGCTTTTGGACCTGGGTATTTACAGCCTGACTTTTGCGGACATCTTCTTGACGGATCCGGAAATTGCAGGCGACAACAATGCAATCGTGAAGACCGAAAGCAAGTCTATCCTCTTCGAGACGGGAGTCGATGCGACAGACTGGATTAACCTCACGTACAAAAACGGGCAGCAGGCGTATCTCAAGACGTCGATGGTCGCACCGACGCACAACGAGGGCGTCATTCATGGAACAGCGGGATTCATTCGCGTACAGAACCTGAACGATATGGAGGAGCTTCAGGTCTTTGACAAGGCGGGAACTTTGTGCGAGACGGTTGTGCCGCCGAGACTTGCCAACTGCTACGAGTATGAGGTGCTTGGTTGCAAGGATGCGCTGGAAAAGGGCTTCAAAGAATGCCCGCAGATGCCCCATTCCAAGACGATGCAGTTCATGGAATGGATGGACTCGCTACGTGCAAGCTGGGGCGTTGTCTATCCGTTCGAGAAATCGCCCGCGCAGGTGTGGGACCGCTCCGGCAACAAGTCCTGCTTGCAGGTTTACGACACCGGGACGGGCGAGGTGCGCGTGCTCCGGAAATTCGATTGCGTTATCGAGGCCCCTAACTGGAGTGCTGACGGCACGTTCCTGACGTACAATAGCGAAGGTCACATTTACAAGTACGAGCTGGAAAGCGGCGCCATTACGGAAGTGCCATCCTACTTTGTCAACAACTGCAATAATGACCATGTGCTGGCTCCCGATGGCTCGGGACTATATGTGAGCCACCACACTAAAGAAGACGGGATATCGCGCATCTACAAAATATTCTTTGACGGTCGCATGCCGCAGCTCGTTACGCCGCTGGGTCCGAGCTATTTGCACGGTATTACGCCCGACGGCAAGATGCTCGCCTATTGTGCAGAGCGGAACGGCGAATACGATATTTACGCCATTCCCGCCGCAGGCGGACTCGAAACCCGTCTCACTACTGCGCCTGGGCTCAATGACGGTTCTGAATTCGATGCCGGCGGGGAATATATCTGGTTCAACTCCGTGCGCACGGGGCGCATGCAGGCCTGGTGCATGAAGGCCGACGGTTCCGAGCAGGCGCAGATGACATTCGATGCGCATTGGAACACATGGTTCCCGCACATTTCTCCGGACGGGAACAAGGTGGTGATGGTAGCCTATCACGAGAAGGATGTACGCCCCGGCGAGCACGTGCCCAACAAGGACGTGGAAATCCGCCTGATGGAACGCAAGGGGACCTGCCTCCCGCAAAATGCAGTCGCCAGTTGGACCGAACCCCGGTGCATCCTGAAACTCTTTGGCGGACAGGGAACCATCAACGTGAATTCCTGGGCACCCGACAGCCGCCGATTCGCGTTCGTGAGCTACGATTTGTCTTGAATTTAGGAGATGTACAAGACATCGCGGAAACTTTTATATACTTTTCTCGTAAGAAATCATCAAAGGAGAATTTATGACTATCGGAATTGTCGTCATTATCGTTGCCGTTATTCTAGTGATATGGGGTGTCTCCATGTACAACGGCTTGGTGAAACTCCGCAATAACCGCGAAAACGCATTTGCAAATATCGACGTGCAGCTCAAGCAACGTTTTGACTTGGTGCCGCAGCTGGTGAATACCGTGAAGGGCTACGCCGGTCACGAAAAGGAAGTGCTCGAAAAGGTGACTGCCGCCCGTGCCGCCGCGATGAGCGCAACGACGATTGACGAGAAGGTCGCTGCCGACAAGGCGATGAGCAGTGCGCTTTCTGGACTTAAAGTTTCGCTGGAAGCTTATCCGGAACTCAAGGCGAACCAGAACTTCTTGCAGTTGCAGACGGAACTTTCCGATATTGAGAACAAGCTTGCTGCCGCTCGTCGCTTCTTCAATTCCGCGACCCGCGAGTTTAACAACGCTTGCGAAGTATTCCCGAGCAACATCCTTGCGGGCATGTTCAAGTTTAAGCGTGCCGCTATGTACGAGGCTACGGAAAACAGGGAAACTCTCGAAAAAGCACCCGAGGTGAAGTTTTAGACGAGAGAACGGACCTGCGGTCCTACAGACGAGAGACGAAAGAATTTTTTGTTTTTTCTCTCGTCTCTAGTCTCTCGTCTTTCGTCTAAAAAATGAAATACGTTGGTATCCAGACTCAGATTTGGCGGAATAACAGGAACACTGTTGTTCTGCTTTGCATGTTCCCTGTTATTCTTTTGGCTATGGTGTATGCGTTCATCATGGTGCTGGACTGGCTCGGGATTTTTTGCAGTATGCGCGATTATGATATGGGTTCGGAGTACTTGCGAAATGCCTGCAATGAATTTGCCGCTGGCGATTTTCACTGGCCCCTAATTTGGGATTACTTCTGCGTGGCGCTTCCATATACGCTCGGGATTACGGCGGTTTGGTTCCTCATTGCCTATTTTGCGAACACGTCCATTATCCGCCATGCGACACATGCGCGACCGCTCGAACGCAAGGAGAACGTGCGTGTTTATAACATTGTCGAAAACCTCTGCATCGCAGGCGGCATCGAGATGCCGAAGATCAACATTATTGACGATCCGAACCTGAATGCCTTTGCAAGTGGAATTGATATAAATTCATATACTGTTACGCTTACAACGGGAATTATTAACAAGTTAAATGACGAGGAACTTGCGGCAGTCGTGGGCCACGAACTCACGCATATTAAGAATCGCGATACGCGACTTTTGATTGTGTGCATTGTCTTTGTCGGTATCCTTTCGACGCTTATGTCTATTTCGATTCATCTGATTAGTGGATTGTTGAGGTCTTCTGGTACATCGAGGCGCCGCAGCAGCAAGAATGGGGGAGGCCTGCTTGTCATCTTGGTGATTTTGCTTGTGGCGCTGCTGGTATCGTCAATCGCATACTTTATCAGTACCTTGACTCGTCTCGCCATTTCGCGTAAGCGCGAATACGTCGCCGATGCAGGGGCTGCTGAACTTTGCGGCGATTCGCTGGCGCTTGCGTCTGCCTTGCGCAAGATTTCTGCGGAACCAGGGCTTTCGAGTGTTGGTCGCGATGACGTGGCGCAGCTTTACATTGTCCACCCTGACGAAGAGGGCGAAGGCTTGATGAGCGGTCTCGTGGCGAAACTGAACCTCATCTTCAGTACGCATCCGGACACGTCCGAACGCATTAAACTGCTGGAACAATTCTGATTTAGTAATTTGCCATCCCGGCCTCAGTGCCGATGTGACCGCATGAGAAAAGCACCCTCGTCGGGTGCTTTTCTCTATTCTCTTATCTGTAGCTTGCTCTGAGCATTGAGTTTTTAATTCGCAGCCTTGCTGCCTAACATTAACTCACTACTCACAGCTCATAGCTCAATTAGTACTGTGCCTTGAGTTCAGGCGGGCATTCCACTTCTCTGTAATTGTGTGTCGGGTTGCCAGCTGCTTCCATCCAAGTGGCGAGGAACATGCAACCTTCCTTGGCCTTTGCATCGTTGGCAAAAGAACTTTCACATTTTTTCGCGAGGCATTCCTTGCGCTTGGTGAGCAGGTTGCCTGCAGTGCCGGCTTCCTTTTCGCATTCAGAGAGGAGACCACCGTACTGTTCGCCCTGTTTGCCCCAGCCCATGCTTGAGCATCCGTTGAAGAGGCCGACACCGCCACCTGGAATCATCACGTCGAACTGCCCCTGCTGAACGTCGCCACCGATATTTGTTGTCATGACAACGAGAATCTTTCCTTCGAGTCTTATGTGGTTCGTTTTGCGTTCGTACTTGCCTCGGCCATCGAAGGCGAGGGCGTAGCACTTGCCGCAGGAACCGCCGTCCGCTGCCGGGACTGCCGCGAAGGCGTAGGCGAGACTGTCGTCAATGACTATAGGAATCTGGCTTGTGCAGGTCATGAGGCCACCACCGCTGCAGATGCTTCCGCCACCCCAGTCGGTGCTTTCCTTCGTGCCCTTGTTGGTGCACTGCTTGGAGTAGTTGCCGTGGGCGTGTTCAGGCCAAGAGCAATGCGGCTTGCAGCAGTCCCAGTAACGGGTGGCCCAGCCTTTACCGCTTCGGCCGCCTGATATGTACTTGAGTTTGCTTTTCGCAGATGTACCTGAATTGTTGCTTGCCGAAGAAGTCGTGGTCGTTGCGCTTGAAGTTGCAGTTTGTGCAGAAGAGGACTTAGCCGTGCTGCTAGAAGATTTCGCTTCTTTTTGGCTAGAGGAGGACTTTTTGGTGGTGCCGCTTCCGTCCGTGACTTCCACCGTGAGCGTCACTGCAGTACCGTCCATAATCCACGTTTCAGAGACTTCACCTGCTGAGATGTCCTTGCTGACTGTGCCGTTGATGGTGAAAGTCTTCGCGCTTTCGTCGTATTTGCAGTCGCTATCATTGATAGACCAGAGGTTCCAGGACTGCCTGGACGGGTGGCTCTTGAGACCGCTGAACGTGACGGGGCTGATTGCACCGCCTTTGGCGACGGTCTGCGAGAGGCTTCCTTTATACGTTATGGAGCCGATCTTGCCTTCTTCAGGCGCCTTGGAAGAAGAACTTGCCGGTTTGGGATCTTCTGCCTTTTGCGAAGACGAAGTTGCAGTTGCGGACATAGGCTTTGCTACGGAACTGGAGCTTGCAACGATGAGGGGGCCTGCCGAGGAACTGCTTAAAACCACCGGGACAGAAGTGCCTGCGTTCGGGTCGATTCCGCCCGGAAGTAGAATCGTTTTTCCGTCGATGGTTGCCTTGGAACCGTCTATATAGGAAATGGTCTTGTCCGGATTAACAACCGGGAGCTGGGTCAAATCTACGTTTGAGACAACTGGCGTACCAGCTGCATCGATGATGGAAGCCGTGGCCGCGTCAAAGGCGCCGACAGGAATGCTGTGTTCGTCCGTTACAGAAAATGTGCCGTCTGCATTAGGTACAATTAAGAAAATTTGTGTGCCAGCGATGAGCATCCAGCAGCTCTGATCGACTTCGAGCGCCGGTTTCCCGTTAGCAATAATTTCATTATGTTCTTTTATGGGTGAAGCAGGGTCTCCGGAGCAGTTCCATGCGATAACAGAAAGCCCGAAAATAGCGAGGGTTTTGAATATTTTATTCTTCATG
Source organism: Fibrobacter sp. (assembly GCA_017520105.1). The sequence goes on along the minus strand of JAFWRL010000318.1, from coordinate 4,551 downwards.
ATACAGTAAGCCCTTGTTAAATTTCACCCTTATTCCAATCCTCGCAGAAAAGATACAAAACTATTGGAAAAATTGCTTGTAAATAAGAGTAAAAAGAACAGGAAATCAGTACATGTGTGATTTGACGCAATCCATTTAATGTCAAGGACTTACAAAAAAGAAAAAACGCCCGCTTTTGGGGCGTTTTGTTCCTTTTTGAATTTGAAATTAGTATTTCGCCTTAAGGGCTTCGGGGCACGGGACTTCCTTGTAGGTGTGTTCCGGGTTGCCTGCCGCTTCCATCCAAGTTGCAAGGAAGAGACAGCCTTCCTTGGCTTCAGTGTCGTTTGCAAAAGCGCTGTTGCACTTTTTGGTAAGGCATTCCTTGCGTTTGGAATATACGTCGCCATCATAGCCGGATTCGTTTTCGCAGTCAGAAAGGAAGCCGCCATATGTCGTCGTATTCTGCGGAATGTTCCAGCCCATCCGGGAACATCCGTTAAAGGCGCCAAAGCCGCCGCCCGGAATCATCACGTCGAACTGGCCGCCGGAGACATCGTAGCCGATGTTCGATGCCATCACGACGAGGGTCTTGCCTTTGAGTTTTTCGTGGTTCGTTTTGGTTTCGTACTTGCCTCGGCCGGTAAAGGTGAGGGCGAAGCATTTGCCGCAGGTGTTGTCGTTACCGGGGGTTGCCGCAAAAGCGTAGGCGAGCTTGTCGCTTACGATGATGGGAATCTGGCTTGTGCAGGTGGAGCCCTGTCCGCCTTCTTGACAGACGTTTTTGTTGCTGTTGTTGTCTATGCGGGTCTTTCCGCCATTGGCGCTGCAAGTGCTGGCCGTGCCTCCGTGGGCGGGTTGCGCGCAGTGGGGCATGCAGCAGTCCCAGTAGCGGGTTGCCCAGCCAGGCTGGCCGCCGGCGCCGGCGTTGAGGTACTTGGATTCTTCGGCAGCGGCGTTAGCGTTTGCCTGCGAACTGGACGACTTGACGCTGCTCGAAGAAGCTACGCTGGAGCTGGAGGCCTTGACGCTGCTAGAAGACTTGGGCTGTTGCTGGGACGAAGAAGATTTTTCGTTGTTTGACGTTGCGGAACTGCCTGGTTGTGGCGTGGAGTTCCCGGCAAGCGTCAAGACGAAGGAGAACTTCTGGCCGTCGATGGTAATCTCTTCGGTCTCCTTTTCTGTGTTCCAGTAATCGGGGACGGAGCCTTCGAGGGTGTAAGTCTTGGCATTCTTGTCGTAGTTTGCCTGCAAGAAATGCAGTTTCCAGTTGCGCTGCGGTTCGGATTCCACACCGCTAAAGGTGATTTTGCTGATGGAGGCGCCCTTGGCGACGGTCTGGGTCAGGCTTCCCGTGACGGTGATTTTGCCTACGGTCTGCGGCTGTTCAGTCGATGAGCTGCTCTTTTTATCTGCTGCTGCACTGCTCTGCGGCTTTACGGCTGCAGAACTTGCCGGCTTGGCACTGTTGGAAGAACCAGCCTTGGCAACGCTGCTTGAGGAAATTCCCTGTGGCACGTTTGGCGAGGATGTTCCCGGCTGCGTGGCTGCCGAAGACAATCCCGGATTTACGCTCGGTGAAGAAATCGCCGTCTGTCCGTTTGCTGCCGATGTACCTGGAATATCAGGTGTTATAGGGGTGGTCGGTGTCACCGTTGCCGAAGATACAGGGATTGCGGCACTGGACGGAACCAGGTTTTCGGTTATGGTGTTGGGGTCGATACTGCCGGCGGCGTTTGTAGCCTCTTCGGAACAGTTGATGAACGTTAGGACGGAGCCTAGGACCAGAACGGACTTTAGGAATTGGTGTTTCATAGTCATCCTCAAATAAAACCAAAAATGACTTTCTTGCGAAAGTTCCACCAATTCCATCCACGCTAAAAGATAATTTGATTTATGGAAAAATCCATGTAAATTTTGTAAGATAATGATTTTATAATATAAGTGGCTGGTCAATAGTCAATGGTCATTAGCAACAACCAATAACCAGCAACTAATAACTAATGACCAATAACTAATAACCAATGAACAAAAAGCCCAGGCTTGCGGCCTGGACTGGAAAAATGTAGTGAACTTTAAATAGGCTTATTTGTAACGCTGCTTGAGAACGTCCGGGCATTCCACTTCGGTGTAGTTGTGCTCCGGGTTGCCGGCAGATTCCATCCACTCGACAAGGAACATACAGCCCTTCTTTGCTTCTGTATCATTGCCGAAAGCCTTGTTGCACTTGTCGGTGAGGCACTTCGCGTATTGATCGGCCTTGTAGTTTTTCTCTGTTTCGCAGTCGGAGAGGAGACCGCCGTACTGTTGGCCTTGGTTACCCCAGCCCATCTGGCTGCATCCGTTGAACATGCCGACGCCGCCACCCGGAATCAAGATATCGAACTGTCCTTGCTGGACGTCGCCACCGATGTTTGTGGCCATGACGATGAGCTTCTTGCCCTTGCTCTTGAGCCTTTTGGTGTTGGCGTTCGTAGAATTGTAATGGCCTTCGCCGGTAAAGGTGAGCTGGAAGCACTTACCGCACTGGCCACCGTTGGAGGCGGGCACGGCGGCGAAAGCAAATCCGTATTCTTCGCAGCCATCGACTGTGAACGGAATCTGGCTGGTGCAGGTGGCGCCACCACCGCCGGAGCAGACACTGCCGCTGCCGTTGCCGATTTCATTCTTTCCTCTGGAGTCGCATGTCTTGGTCGGGTTTCCGCCGGAATTTTCGTTCCAGGCGCAGCTGGGCATGCAGCAGTCCCAGTAACGGGATGCAAATCCGCTACCGCTTGCGCCACCCTTGACGGTGATTTTCGGGCAGCCGCCGGTTACGACGGAGGAACTGCTCTTTGCGACGGAGCTGCTGCTCTTGGCAACAGAAGAACTGCTCTTTGCGACGGAACTGCTGCTCTTGGCCTGTGCGCTGCTCTTCGGAGTAGGCGGAGTGACGCTGCTAGAGCTCCCAGGCTTTGGCGGAGTCACTACGCTAGAAGAAGACGGAGGAACCGGGGCGTCGAAGTCCACGCACTTGCCGTTTGGCATGAGAATGGGGAGGGCCGCTATGTTTGCGGTCGTGAGCGTGGTGGTCTGGTCCAGCGACTTGATAGTGCCGGTAGCAAAGTCCGCGTAACCGACTGGAATGCCGCTCGGGTTCGTGACGACCGTGGTCGGGTAGATAACGTAATCGCCCGTAGCGTCTTTCAAGTGATAAGCGGGTTCGGTAATCTTGTAGCGGACGTTATCAACAGTCGTGAGCGAGAGTGTCGAAAGATCGATACCGTTGATGATGGGTGCGCCCGAAAGGTCTAGCATGTTCACTAGGTTCGGGTTTGCTGTCGTGACGACGGCGCCTACAGGGGTGCCCGCTTCATCCGTGACGGTGAGGTCGGCGAAGATGAGGTAGTTTTTGTCGCCTGCCAAGAACCATGCCGGCTGGCAGGTTGCGATTGGCACAGTGACGGGCTGAGGGGTGGCTGACAACGTGCAGTTGCCCGGATTGCCCTGGATGAATTTCACTTTGCTTTGGTCGGCCAAGTCGAGCTGATCGATGATATTTTGCCCATTCATGTCCTTGACAATAACTACGTTTGTGTTGGGGACATTGACTATGGTGCCTATTTGCGTGCCTGCCACGTCGGTCACTTTTGCCTGGGCTTTGAAAATGACAAGACCTTCTGTGGGCAGATACCAGGCATCTTCACAGGGTACAAAAACTACGTCTCCACCACTACTGGGGGAGGCTTTGTCATCCGAACAAGAACAAGCCAAAACTGCGGTCCCCAGCGCGAGTAGGGACTTCAAAAGGGGGTATTTCATAGAGGTTCCTCGAAATTATCCCCAAACACCGAGTCCTAAAATAGAAATATTATATATAATGGCTTGTAAAAAAAAATTTGGGCGTTGTTTTCGCGTTGTAATAGTGATGTGGGATACACAATTTTTACAACTCGTTGTCAGAGGAATACTTAATAGCTCGGGTGGAATGCAAATCGGATGTCTGCGGTGACACCCAAAAAATGCGCATATTTCATTTTTGCCGATATCCCGACGCTCCATCCGTTGATGATTCCGGGCCAGTTGTGCAATCGGTAATTGAGACTTTCCACGGACCTTTCGTACCTTATTCCGAGTGAATAGTAATAGACGTCCTTGTCGAAATCGTAATAGCCTACGCCGATTTCCGGCTGCACTGCCCACATATTATATTTGTCGTGGATGTTGAATATCGGCCTGTACAAAAGGGTGAAATCTGTGGCGAGTACAAAAGCGTTGTGCTCGAAGGACGCACTGTCCGTTTTGTCCTTTTCGTTTGGAATTTTGAAGGAACTCCCTTTGTTGATGCCGAAGTTGATGCTCGCGCTCAATGCGAATGTCCCTATCCTGGTGGGCATGCCGAGCAGGAAATGCAATCCTATGCATGCAATTCGAAAAAGTATTTATCAACAACAATCCGTTTTTCTCGGTGACGGTTTCCGCCGGCTCGCCGTATTCCATCTTGCAAGTGGTGCCGCTGCCGTCCGGTCGCTGGACAAGCCAGAGAGCGTCTGACTTGGAACGGACCATATCCATCGCGGAAGATGATGCGAT
>JAFWRL010000317.1 GCA_017520105.1 Fibrobacter sp. | reverse complement strand
CTGTCATGCCGAGGTCCTTGAAAGAACCTGTATGGGAGTTGCCGCAAAGCTTCACCTTGAGGCTTCCGATGCCGAGATCTTTTGCCAGCGGGGCCGCATCAAAGAGCGGGCTCCAGCCTTCGCGCATGGTGACGATGTCTTCGACCGGCATGTCCGGGAGCACCATTTCGCGCTTGCTCCAGATGCCGCTCATGTCTTCGGGCTTAAAGCTCATGCGGCGTTCGGCAAAGAGCTTCTTCCATTCTTCCGGGCTACGGCTGGCAAGCGCCTCGCGGTCGTGTTCGACTTCCAAGAGGCTTCCATCGACCTTGCTGCGATAAATGACGTCGGTCAGCGGGTAGGTGTCGTCGCCGTTGATATTTCTGAAATGAGCGTTAAACTGAGACATAATAATCCTTTTGATTTTTACGAGGCAAATATAGCATTTTGGATTGGAGTTCCAAGTTTTGAGTGACTAGAATATCTGAATATAAAATTCTCTATGAATAATCATCTAGTAACTACCAACTAGTAACTAGTAACTAAAATTTCCCAATTGCGTTTTTGCTATATTATGGGCGAAATTTATTTACAAGTAAATACTCGGAGTTCTGAGTGAAAACGAAAAAATTGCTTTTTTTACCGCTTTTGGCGCTTTTTATATCATCCTGCTCGTTCGATATGGATGACGAAGGATTGTCCCGTTGGCTTTCGGATCAGGGGATGCCCAGTAGCTACAAGGTTCAAACTGTAACGGTTAGTAATCTGAAACCGATTTCGGCCGAAGTGTTCAAGGATACGTTGCCCCTTTATGCATACACGCGTGGTGTGCTTGGTGCCTCGGCAGGAATGGCCTTTGATGCCGTTTTTGATTTTGCTATCGACAGCGCTTTTACAGCGAGATTGAAAAAACCGGATTCGGTAAAGTCGAATTTGATTTTGCGCATGGTGGACTCGTATTACAAGTCCTCATATCTGCCCTCGGGTTACCTCCCAATAGAAGAAGATTTGAAGCTCAATGTGAGCTGGATTCTTTCGGATAAAATGAGCCAGAAAGAATGGAATAAATTGGAAGATGTTGACGACTCGGTCTGGATGCATGAACTTGAATCCTGGAAAACCAAGAAAAAGGCCGACACGACGATTTCTGTTTCGGTGGGTCGCAATGATTCCCTAGTCCTTGATTTGCCCAGCGCTCTCATCAGCGACATCCGCAAGAATGCTGGTTATCGCCGCTTGCAGCTGCGCCTATCTGCTCCTGAGGCTTCGAATATTTATCGTTTCTACGGTCCCGGCATTTATTTTCCGCGTTTCCACATCGAAGATCGTGGTGGAAATGGCGACTACGTGACGTATAATGCGTACCGTTCTGCATCGCTTCCCAGGAACCTCGAAACTTGTTCGGATTGCCTTATATTGCATAGTGGCGTTTTCGATTCTCTCGTGGTGGAATTCCCGTCTGAGCCGATTATGAAGGCTCTGTCTGATTTCTATGGCGATGAATTCCCTTATACTTTAGGGGATAGCAACGATGTACGCCAAGCGGTTGTGATGGCTGAGGTGTCGTTCTATAAGGACGATTCCAAGGGAACGCAGGAAATGGATATGCCTATCCAGGTAATTGCCGGTTCGTTCATGGATAGTGCGGATGCTGTTGTTCGCCGTATCGAAAACTACAAGTTGAACAGACCTCGTGTTTTGAAAAGCGGTCACCCGAACGTGGTGTTCTATGATGGAGATTCTCTCTCGCTACAGGTGACTGCTGGTCTGCGTGATTTCATTAATAAGGCTAGCGATGGCCGCTCGTTCAAGATGATGATGCGTCTTGGCTATCCAGTCCTTTTGGATAAAGATACCGTTTTCTATGACCGTATCAGTAACGAAAAGGATACGCTCCACCTTTCCAATGGAAATACATTGACTGTGGATCAAGGAGATACGGTTCGCGTGTTGTTCTCGCATTTTGACTATGCCCGTTACGATTTTACCTCTATCAAGAACAAGCCGGCGACGCTCAAGTTGTGGCTTGCTTCTAAGCGCGGTCAGGAAACGGACAAAAAAGAAACCGTGAAAAAAGACTCCACAGCATCTGCAAAGACTGAAGGGAAAAAAGTCGCGACCTCTACTGCACGCGAGGGTAAATAATGAAAAAGTTTATTAGTGCATTGCTTTGTGTTTCTGGAATTTCTTTTGCGTCGATGATTGGCGTAGATGCCCTTGGTGAAGAACAGATTGCGGGTGGCTCTGCTGCTATGGCGGGTCGTGGCTTTGCCGGTAATGCAAAGACGGGCGATGTCGAAGGTGTTTCTGTGGTGAACCCGGCGCGTCAGGCTTTTGATACAAAGGTCGTGCTGAACTTGAACTTCTTGTTGGGCGTCACGACGGCGAGCCGTTCGAGTTCCAGTTTTACGACGACCAATATTTCCATGCCGTCGATGAACCTCTCCTTCCCGATGGGCGATTTTGGAACGTTTGGCGTTTCGTTGTGGCAGCACTATGCTTCTTCGATTCGTGAAGATATTCATAATGAAAAAGAAAAATGGGATGCCGAAATCGAGTACCAGAGCAGTCTCTATGAACTTGTTCCGACTTATGCTATTAGGCTTCCGTTCCTTCGTATGGTCTCGCTTGGTGCCTCGGCCCATTTTGTGATGGGTAGTTTTACGCGTAATCTAACGCTTGGACCGGACAATAGCGAAATTTCTCAAAAAGATGCATGGGCGACGAATAATTCGACTGTTTCGGATTACGTAAATGGCGATTGGGAAATCAAGAACCATCCGGCATATTACACGTTTGCGGCCCAATACCGCGGACGTATGGCTTCTTACTTCTTCTCTGTTACGACGCCTTATACGTTGCAAAATGACTTGGAATACAACTTTAGATTTAGCGAAACGGATACGCTTGCTCCGACACGTATTATGCGTGAAATCAGAGTGCCGGCGATGCTTGCAACAGGTGTCAATTACCGTTTCAACAAGCGTCATAACGTCATGATGGATGTTGCCTGGCGTGCCTGGGATCGCGATATCGAAAACGTCGCCGGGAGCTGGAACATGTCGCAAGTGACAAAGACTCAGAACGATTTTAATATTTCGTTGGGCTATCAGCGTGACGGAAGCGATGTGTTCTACGATGCCTACTGGGATCGCATGGTTTATAGGGCCGGTTTGTGGTATAAAAACTGGTATGTAGAAGATGTTTCTGAAATTGGCGGATCCATTGGTATCGGCTTGCCGCTTGGCAGAAAGGGTATGATGCTGGATTTGGCTATTCAGGGTGGGGCCCGCCTGACTGATGATGACCGCAATTGGAGTGAGTCCTTTTTTGGAATTCGCTTGGGATTGGTCGGTGTCGGAAGTTGGGGAAAGACCCGTGGTCAGTAAGATTTAATTAGAAGGAGATCGAAAATGGCTACTAAGAAAAAAGTTGAAGATTCGACGAAGCCTGCTGCAGTAAAGAAGACGGCTTCGACAAAGGCTGCCGCAGTAAAGACTGTGGTTAAAGTGGCTAAAACCGCGAAGGCAAAAGAAGTGAAGTCTGCTGCTGCAACGAAGGAAAAGGTGGCTGAGAAAAAGCCCGCCAAGGCCGAAAAGAAAATCGCTGCAAAGAATGTTGTTGCAGAAAAAAAGCCGGCAGAAAAGAAGGTTGTTGCAAAAGTCGCCAAGAAACCGAGCACGACAACGATTGAAAAAGTTTCTGCCAAAGCCGCTCCGGCTAAGAAATCCGTGAAAAAGTCTGCCGCTACGGCTAAGACCGTAAAGGAAAAAACGGAGAAGTCTGTTGCTGCCGCAAAGAAAGTGATTAAGGCTGTAACGAAAGCCAAGAAGGTCGATGTCAAGGTTGTAGAAACTCCGGTTGCAAAGAAGGCGGCCAAGGCCGCACCGGAAGCTTTGCCGCAATCCTTCGATGCCGAATACCTCGTGCTCATGCAGAAAGATCCGAACTGGATGCAAGCTTTCTGGGATGTGTCCGAAGAACGCATCAAGGCCGCCAAGAAAGGCAAGGGCAAACTTGTGCTTCGCTTGTTCGATATCGCAAACGACTTGACGGTCAAGCGCAACAAGAAACTCAAATTCCATGACGTTGTTGTTCCTGAAAATGCCCGCAGTTGGTACATTGAAAACAAGGTAACGCAGAACTGTGCAGCAGCGCTTGGCGTTGTCTCTGGAAGCAAATTTGAATCGCTTGTAGAAACGGGCCCGATGCAGACGTTCACGCTCGAAGGTTCCGACGTGAATACGGAAAACGTGTTTGTCCGTGCTTCCCTCGGCGGGGCAACGCTCGGCGGGTTCGGCAGTTCGGGACTTTCATCGATGTCTGCAAAGACCTGGCTCGAATCGCTTTCGAGTTCTTCGGGTTCTATGTTCTCGGGCGCACTTTCCAGTGCCGCTCTCAAGAGCAACAAGCTTGAACTCCCGAAGGATTCCGTGAACTACGGCAAGGATTTCTTCTTGTGGGTCAAGACCCGCTTGATTGTCTATGGCGGTACGCGTCCGGACGCTCATTTGCAGGTGCGTGGTGAACCATTCCCGCTGAATCCGGATGGCACCTTCAGCTTCGAAGAAGACCTTCCGGACGTGACGAAGATTATCCCTGTCTTTGCAACCGACAAGGATGGTGACTTCCCGACTACGATTGTTCCGATTGTCGTTAAGCGCACGGAGTAATGTCGAAACCCGGTAGAGTACATCTTTTGCTTCACGCACATCTCCCGTTTGTGCGTGAACCTTCTTATGACCGGTTCTTGGAAGAGAACTGGTTTTTTGAAGCTATGGCGGAGACGTACTTGCCTATTATCCAGATGCTAAACCGTCTGGAAGAAAAGGGTGTGCCGGGCACTCTCAACTTTAGCGTTTCATCAGCGCTTTTGGCGATGCTTACGGATCGCTCGCTTTTGGACAAATTCTCGCGTCATTTGCATAAACAGCTTGAACTTTTGGAACGCGAGAAGGTTCGCTTGCAAAATGATGCTGAGCGGATGGAGGTGGTGAATTTTTATTACCGTCGCCAGGTTGCGCTCATCAATACGTGGGAGCGCGATTGCGGTTGTGAAATCGTGCCTGCGCTCAAGCGCTTGGAACAGATTGGCAAAATCAACTTGCTCACTTGCGTTGGGACGCATCCGTTTTTGCCTGCGTACCAGAGCGATATCGAATCGATTCGGTTGCAGTTGAAAATTACGGTTCGCGCTTTTGAAGAAGCGTTTGGCAGAAAGCCTCGCGGCTTGTGGTTGCCGGAATGTGGTTATTTCGAAGGCTTGGACGCAATCCTTGCCGAATACGGTTTCAAGTATTTCTTCTTGGAAACGCATGGTGTGCTGCTGGCAAAACCTGCACCGAAGTATGGCGTGTTTGCTCCGATTAAGACGCCTGCAGGGCTATATTGCTTTGGGCGCGAACAGAGCAGTTCCATGGAAGTGTGGAGCCGCAAGACGGGCTACCCGGGGCATCCCGAATACCGCGAGTTCTTCAAGGACATTGCGCATGAACGCGAAAGCGATTATTTGGGCGATTACTTCCTTGCTGCGGGAACGCACATCGAAACGGGTCTCAAGTATTACCGCATTACGGGAAGCGAAGACAAGAAAGTGTATCGTCCGTGGAATGCTCTTCGCCTTGTCGAAGACCACGCGCGACTTTTTGTCGCCAATCGCGAAGCGACTGTGTCGAGCTTGCTTCCGAATATGGATGGCAACAAGGTTTCGATACTTTGTCCGTACGATGCTGAACTTTTTGGACACTGGTGGTTTGAAGGTCCGCTGTTCATCGAAAAGATGTTTGAACGCGCGGCAAGTTCGAACGTGGTCGAGATGGCGTCTCTTGAAGATTCCGTACCATCGAAGGCTGCGGGAACTGCCGCAGATTCCGAAGTTCATAAGCCGATTTTCTCGTCGTGGGGCGAGGGTGGCTTTGGCGAAGTCTGGATGAATGACGATGTCGCTTTCCAGTATCCGATGTTCTTTAGAATGCGGAAGATGATGGACGAATTGAAGTCGCGCATTTCTAAAGTTGCCAGGAAGGCTTCTGGGAATGTAGCCGGGAATGCGCGCGGCTCAAAAAATGCGATTGCAAAACGTTTCCTCGCGCAGATGGCTCGTGAACTCGTGCTATTCCAGGCCTCGGACTGGGCGTTCATGATCCATAACAATTCAGCTGCGGATTACGCCCGCGCTCGTTTAAATGGTCATTATGAAAATGTCTGCGCACTTTATCGCGAAACCGTAAAATCAAATCCCGACACGAAATTGCTCAAGAAACTTGAGCAGAAGAATAATTTGTTCCCATGGATCGGGGAATGCCTTAAATAATGGATTCCCTCCCTGGCGGTCGAGGATGACTCCTTCCTACCGCCTACTTCCTACTGTCTACTAGTACATCACTATAAAGCTTGTTGTGCGGCCTTTGTTGCCGACGCGGAACCGGTAAAGACCTGGCGCCATCATGGACTTGACTTGGTTTTCTTGCAGGCAGAATGATGTTCCTTCGTATTTTTCCTGTGAAATCAAGTCGCCGCGTCTCGTTCTGATTTCAATAAATTTCTTGCCGAGGGGGAGCGGGGCAAAGCAGAGCGGCCCTTCTTTCCATGGAACGGGATATGCATGCGGGGGTGTATCGTTGTGAACGATTGGAATGCTTTCGGATTCACCGAAGCGGCTGAAAATCCATACAGAAGAATCGCTTGATGATAAAACAGGGGCCATGCTATTGAGTGTATTGTTGTTTTCAATTTTGTAGATAGACGCCTTGCCGTCCTTGTATATGGCAACGGATGCTTTACCGGTAAAGTTTGTGAAATCAACCACGTAGGGAGGGGCGTAGTTTTGCGGGATGTTGTAGAACATGAATGCGAGACTTTCGATATTCGGTTTGATGGAATCTGAAACGATTATTTTGGCTGAGGGCCATTCGGATTGGTCGTTATGGATCCAGCTTTTTTGGGGAAGGTCCTTGCTACGTTTCCCGGAAAAAGAAAGTCGAACGGAATAGTCGTGGAAAATGCTATCGGCATCGAGTTTAAGCGGCTTAATTGAGGCAATGAGTTGATCTTCGAACGAGTTGTTTGGGTTCTTGGAAAAGTTTTCCCAAATGGATTTGTCTATATCCTTTGAAACGTTGTTGTATAGATAAATGAGTAATGTCGATGCTCCGTAGTTCCTGAAAGAATCGGAGAGGGGCTGCCCTGTGCGTTCAAAGAATTTTGGTATGTAACTGATGTAGTCGTCAATATTGGGATTGGTGATTTCTTCAAACCCGGCAGCGGAGGCTTCGAACCAGAACGTTGGTGTGGACAGGTCAAGATAACGTAACTGTACGGCGTGATAAAATTCGTGGAATGATGTTAGGCGGATGCCTTTTGCCCATTCATCGGTGTAGGCAAAATTGTGCACGATGTTGCGTAATTCTATTGTTGACTTGGCGTACAAACAAGTGTCTCCATCGACAAAAATGGTGTCTTTGTTTTCGTTTTTTGAAGAGCTATAATAGAAATCGTTCTCCATGAAAATTTGGGAAAATCCGAAATCATCAAGAGGTTCCGTAACTCCAAAGTTTTTGAAGTAATCACCAATTTTGTGGCCTCTAATTTGTTCGAGGTCAACGATTTCGATGGGATAGAGCCCGTTCTTGACTTCTTGCTGGAAGTGGAGGGATACGCTAGGTCCTTTGGGCTCACGCATCTTGTGCTTGTTGATGTAAAAGTTCCACGCTTCTTCCATGCTGGTGGCGGTTGCCTTGGCGAATGCTTTTGTCGTAGCATGAGGCCCTGTCATGGTATAGAAAACTTGAATATGCGCGGTTTCAATGGAATAGACCGAATCGTAATACACTTCGGGAGTGCATTTGGTCTCTTTTTTTTCTGATGATTTGGCCAAGGCGTAAAGGGGTTGGTTCTTACGCTTGATGTAGTTTTCAAAAGCCTTCATCGTTCCGCAATCACCTTCGTAGGCGAATGTCGTGCAGAATGCTATCGCTATGGACAGTGTAACGAACTGGGTGATTCGTGCGAATGAAAAAAAGTGTGAAAAAATCGGGAGCATTTTACAGAACTCCTGCATCTTTGAGAATTTGCTTTGCTTTGGCGGCAATTTCGGCGGGGACGGTCAGTTGCTTTTGATGGCGCGGCTTAATGCGTGCGTCAATAATCATGGGCGCGCTGCATTTCCAATGCTTTTCTTCGACGGTTTCGTCGATGCCGTAAATGTCTTGCGCGGGGTCGGAACGCGTGAACGTGAGCCAGAGAAAATCGCTTATTATGTTGTTTGTGCTTGTTTCGCTGTTTGCGGCAAGCCTCGCGGCGCCTTCGTCGATAATGGAAATCCAAGGGTAGTTTTCGCGGAATTCCCAGTGGGCGAGGGATGCTTTGAGTTCTGCGAACGTCGCAGGCTTTTCGTTGTCGGATTTGTCGGCGGTTTCGTTTGGGGCAAGAGTCGCCGGACCTTCAATCATCAGAATGCCGGGCATCACGATGGCGGCTACTTTGAACCCTTGCGGAAGCGAGAGCGACTCTAAATCACTTGGGTTGTTGCGGAGCTCGCGGCATTTCGCACCGGCGGCGGCAATGACAACTTTCGAGCCGTGGTTGAGGCTTGTGCCGGTGTAGTCCAGCGTGTCGATGGTTGTTGCCGTTTGAAAATGCAAATCGCGGTCGAAATGGATACGTTCCAGAACGTGCGTGAAAAATGCGGGAACGTCATTGACGTCGAGGCTTGCTGCGTCTTCTTTGGCGGCAATCAGCAAATACTTTGTTAGGCTTGCCTGGTTGAATCCGAGCAATGCGTTTGCCGTCTTCAAAAGTTCCATCGGTTCGCGTTCTTCGGCTGTTGCGTAAGGACGGAACGCTTCTGAACCGAGCGCTAGACAAAGCGGATGAACTCCGGCATCATCGACCGCGTGAATCCCGTAAACCCCTGGGAGCGATGCGGGAACCATTGGCTCTGTGATTTTGTGGATAAACTTACCAAAGAGCGTATCTTCTTGAGGCGGGCGTCCGACGACCGTGAACGGGAAAATCGCGTTCTTTTTGCAGAGAACTTTTTTGACTTTCATGCACGGGAAATCGTGCTTGCCGGAATAATAGCCGATGTGGTCCCCAAATGGGCCTTCGGGTTTTAAACCGGGTTCGAGTTCTCCTAAAATACAAAAGTCCGCATCGCTAGAGACGATGTAGCCATCATGTTCAAAGTAACGGAACCGGCGGTTGCCGAGCATGCCTGCGAACAACAGTTCCGAAAGATTTTCGGGCATGGGCATTACGGCGGCGAATGTATGCGATGGCGGGCCGCCAATGAAAATGCTCACCTTGAGCGGGCGGCCTTCTTCGAGAGCTTTCTGATGATGTCGTGCAATGTCGCGCTTGATTTGGTAGTGCAGTCCGCATTCTTCGTTCGGAATGTAATCGTTCCCGGAAATCTGGATGCGGTACATGCCCACGTTTGTCTGCAATATGTTCGCGTTTTCGCTAGGGCGTGTGGCCACTTGCGGCAATGTGATAAATGCGCCTCCGTCTAGCGGCCAGCTGACCAGCTGTGGCAAGTCACTAAGGCTGCATTCTTCAAAATCGCTGATGCTACCTGAACGCATGGGCATGGAACTGATGCCCGCTTGTGATGCCTTCCAAAATTTTGCAGGGTTTGGGTGCCTGAAAAATTCCGCTGGATTCGATTTGAACTGGATGGCTGTTTTTGTCTGCTCAAATCCATCGCGGAACAAAAAATTGAACCGTTCGTCATTGCCGAAAATATTGCATGCGGCACGGAATTTGCTCCCCTTGACGTGCTCAAAAAGGAGCGCAGGGCCGCCTTGTCTAAAATTTTCCCTTGCAATCTCGGCCATTTCCAGATGGGGATCGACTTCGGCGTGAATACGTTTGAGCATTCCCGCTTTTTCTAAATCCAGCAGGGCCTGTTCGAGGGACTTGTACATGATGTTATCCGGCGGTTGCGGATTGGTCCAGGGCTTCGAATGCCTGCGTTCTCTTTTTCGCTTCTACAAATGCGATTTGCTCACGAGCCATTTCTCTAGCGGAGATGGCATAGACCATGCTTGCGCTTGCCATGACAATCGAGAAGGTGTCTTCGGCAAAATCCTTGCATCCCTGGAAGGTCATGTCGTCGAAGCAGGTCGTGATACCCTTGTAGGAATCGAACTTGTGCTTTGCCGTGAAACCACGGAACGGGCCGTCGCCAAGGCGTACTGCAATTTCAATGACGTTTTCGGTTTTGCCTGCGTTGACCGCTCCGATGATGCCAGTCCAACTTATTTTTCTGAAACCGGCAACGATGGTGTAGCGGATAAATTCGCCCGGTTCAATGCTTTTTGGCAATGTGTAGTAAATAACGGCGTTTGTACCCACGGACAAAGTCATCGGTGCATAACGCATGATGTCTAGCGTATCCGAAAGGGTGCCGTTTTGCCAAGAAGTTTGACTGAATTGAACCATGCCGTATAATGTAGTAAAATTTTTTTGTTTTTTACGCAATTCATCGAAATTTTAGGGTTTAATCTAATGTGTCTTTTTTTTAAATTGCGTTGAGCATGAACGAGTTAGATGTTGATAAAAGTTTTTTGAAAAAAAGTACACTGTTCAATATTTTGGGAACAGTCCTGAAGATTTGCGGCCCTCTTTTGACCATTATGCTTGCGCGTATCTTTGGAGCGGGCGAGTTTGGGATATTTGTTTCGACTCAGGGCCTTTTGCTTACGATTGCGCGAGCCTCGACGCTTGGCCTGGATATTGGGCTTCGTTGGTACATGCCTCAGAACAAGCTCCATGGCAGGGTGGCTTACAGCGGAATCATGGAATCGTTCTGGATTTCCGTTGCCGTTTCCCTGTTCGTTACGGTTGCCATTATCTTGGGTTCGTTTACGCCGTTTATTTCGGATGAACTTCCGTACTATGCGATTTCCTTGGTGTTCTATTCGGGCATGTACGTGTTGAGCAGTTCTTCGGAAGGGAACCGTAAGCCTTGGATTTCCATTTTTATCAATGATTTTATAATAGCCGTGATGGCGCCGCTTGTCTCGATTATCCTTCATTATTTGGATATCCCGCATGCGTTGCCGTTTGGACTCTTGTTCGGACAAGTGATTGGATTTACTTTACATGCAAAAGCCGTACGCAAGCAGTTCAAGAAAATGCCGATCATCCCGAAGGAGCGTGTTTCTAAGGAACTTGTTCTTTATTCGGTGCCGCTTGGCTTGACCGTCCTTGTCGGGAACTTGCTCCAGCGTTCGACGCTTTGGATGGTGCTGTTCTTCTTGGGTGACGAGGCGTCTGGTGTCTATGCGTTGATGATGACGCTTGCCAATGGTCTGCAGACAATTCGAAACGGCTTCAACCCGATTATTACGCCGGTTGTTTCTGGTATGGAAGAATCCCGCTTGAAGACAGACCTTAAACCCGTTTATTCGTACTGCGTTTCGATGGCGACGATGATTCAGGTGATTATCGGATTTTTCATCGTGCTTTTCCCCGAAGAAATCATGTCCATTGCGGGCAAGAGTTATGTGGTGCAGCCGATGGCGCTTGGTGTTCTGCTGTTCTTCCAGCTTGTCGTCACGTTCTTTGGCATGGTGAACACGGTCATTGACGGCATCGGCAAGAGCGTTGTCAACTTGAAGGCGAGCGTTATCCAGCTTCTGACTTCTGTTGTGGTGGGCTTTATTTTGATTCCGCAATTGGGGCTTTTGGGCGCTGCGCTTTCGATGCTCATTTACGGAATTGTGTCTTCGGTCTATTGCAATGTCTATCTGCTCAAGCGTAAACTTCAGCCGTATTCTTCAAAGCTTTGGATCGATATCGTTTGGATGGTCCTTCTGCTTACGCTTTACATCTTGATTAATGCTCAAGTAGTGACGCTCACGATGGTCGGCAAGATTGTCGTTTACGTGAGCGTACTGCTCCTTCTCGGGGCGCAGTTCTTGTTTTACAAAAGAAAATTTTAAAGCGACGCCGTGAACAGGTAACCGAGAACGGTTTTGAGCGTTCCAGTGAAATTGCGACCGTAGATAATCTTCGATGTTCTCCAAGCATGCGCTAGATTCTTGATGCGGTATGTTATATCAGAATTTGTATGAAATTCAACGGCCTTGTTTAAAATTTCACTGATGGGTTTGTCTTTCTTGAAATTTTCGTTGTGGGTCCACATGTACACAGCAAATTGCGCAAGCCTTTTTTTGCGGACTTCTCTCGAATGCCTCTTGTGCGTGACTTGCGAAGAATGCTTGCGCCACTTGGTCACGACAATGTCGGTATAGACAAATCTGTTTTCGGCAATGGCGTTTGCGGCGAGAGACCAGTCGTGTGCGTATTCTTCCACTTCGATAGGGAAGAACCTCTTTACGGCTTCACGGCTAATGAGCTGCGATGCACCCTGGTAAAGATTGAATGCGTAGCACTGGTATATAAAACGGTCTTTTTGCGATGTCAGACAATTGGACTGGTATGGTGTCGGAGAATATTCCTTGAGCGTGGAACCGTCTTCGCGGCAGCGGACTGTGCGGCCACCGCAAACGAGGTTGTCTCCAATAGCTTTGTGCAATGCTTCGAGGTGGTTCGGGAGCCATAAATCGTCTTGGTCGCTGAAGGCCACGAAATCGCCTTTGCAAAGCGATACGGCCTTGTTGAAATTTTCGCGATAGCCCAAATTTTTTTTGTTCTTGAATACATGGATTCTGGAATCCTTGCGAGCATATTCGTCAAGGATTTGGGGCGTAGAATCGGTCGAGGCGTCATCGCAGATTACGATTTCGAAATCTTGTTCGGTCTGAGCCAGAATGGAATCCAGCTGTTCCCGAATAAAAGTCTTGCCGTTGTATGTCGCCATTGCTATAGAAATCATGATATAAATATATATATTTGGAGAGGCTGAACAGTAGTAATTTTCTACATTATTTTTATGATTCCTAAAAAATTGCACTATATATGGCTCTCCAATGACCCGCTGCCGCAACTGCCGCAGTTGTGCATTGACAGCTGGAAACGTCATTGCCCCGATTACGAAATTGTCCATTGGGATATGGCAAAATGCCAGAAAATCATCGACTCGGTCCCGTTTGTACGCGAGGCAGTTTCGCTTTCTAAGTGGGCTTTCGCAAGTGACTACATTCGCCTTTATGCCGTCTATAGCGAGGGTGGAATCTATTTGGATAGCGACGTATATATGTACCAGAGCTTTGATCCGTTCCTTAACAATCGCTATTTTACGAATATTGAATTTACATCGCATTTCAAAAAAAACAAGTCGTGGCAGTTCCTGAACGAAGACGGAACTAAGAAAGACCCGAACCAGATAGCACTCCCCGGGCTTGCATTGCAGGCGGCTATTTTTGGCGGCGAGGCGGGACACCCGTTCCTTAAAAAGTGCATGGAATACTACGAAAATCAAAAGTTTATTTTGCCGAACGGTGAACTGAACATCCAGAATATTTCTCCGTTTGTCTATGCTCACACGGCACAGCAATTTGGTTTTGTCTATAAGAACGAATTGCAGAAGCTATCCGAAGGGATGACGATTTATCCGGGCGACGTATTTTTGCCGAGCCTGAACGAATCGAAGACGAAACCTTTTGCGATTCACGTGACGAACGGCAGTTGGCGCCCGCTTTGGCAGCGCATCAAGAATTTCCTCAGGAACGCACCTCGTGGCACGATGGAAAGCCGCCTTGCCGCATACGAAAACAAGAAACCGATTGAGCTTTAAGGACTGATATGCCTTCTGTGAAATACCTTTTTGTGTTGACGAGTTCCCCGAAGGACTTTTTCTGCGAGCAGACGCTTGTGGCGATTGCTTCGCTGCGAGTGCATAATCCAGGTGCGTTCGTGACGCTCTTGACGGACGACAAGACGGCGGAAACTCTGACGGGCCCGCGTGCGGCTTTGAAAGACGCTGTCGATGAACTCAAGGTTTTGACGCTTGACGAAAAATTCACGCCGATGCTGCGCTCGCGTTACCTCAAGACGGTGATGCGTAATGAAATTGACGGCGACTTTTTGTACATGGATTCCGACATCGCGATTGTCGATGACCTCTCGATTCCGGACGAATGGCGCGGTGGCATTTACGCGGTGCTCGATTTCCACACGAATCTTTCGAAGGCGATTAACCGCAAGAAGGTTTTGAACAACGCAAAGATGATGGGCTTCTCGCCGATTCTGAACGACGAGATTTTCAACGGGGGCGTGATGTTTGCCGCCGATACGCTGGAAGCCCGCGAATTCTTCAAGACTTGGCACGAATTGTGGCTTTACTGCGTTTCGAAGAATTTCCCGTATGACATGGCGAGCCTTGCCGAGACGAACTACAAGTTCGGTTACGTGACGAAAAAGATGGATGGCGGTTGGAACTGCCAGCTGGCTTACGGCAACCGCTTTTTGCCGACGGCGAAGGTGTTGCATTTCTTTGGTTCCCGCATTATCGATACGCGTGGCCGCAAGGTGCCGGAATCGATGAACATCTTTTTGCCGAAAATTTTGCGCAAGGACTTTTATACGAACTTGAAGAACCTTCCCGTGACGGTAAATGCGGACAAGTCCATTCACATCAACGAATATTACGATGACGTGATTGCCCACGCGAAGGACGCTTTCATGTACCAGACGAACAAGGTTGGCGCTGCGGGCGCTTACATTATCCGCTCTTATGCGTTTGCAAAGTCTCTCGCCTGGCTGTACAAGAAAATGCCTTTCCTCGTGAAACCTTTGGAAATTTTGGGTAAACTTTTCTAGGGGGCGTTTATGAATTTGCTATTCAACCTGGTGGCGGTGCAGCCGATTCACAGTGCAAAGTTTCACGGTGGCGGCTCTTATGGCGAAGTGATATTCTGGGCGCTTGTGGAACGCGGCTCAAAGTTCAGTTGTGTTTATGATAGCCGTAAATATTTGGCTCCGGATATTATTGCGGCTTGCGAAAAATGTGGCATTCCGCTTTTTGACATTGCCGAAAAGACGCCGCAGCAGATTATCGACGAAAATGCGATTGACGCGTTCTACACGCCGCTTTATTCGCTGGAAGGCAAATGGCAAATTCAGGTGAAGCGTTTTGTGTTCACGTGGCATGGAGTGCGCGCTCTCGAAATGCAGTATAGCTGGCAAGGCGTTGGCTTTGCGAAAAAACTTGCACAAAAGCTCGAAGCGCTTGTGCGTTATCGCGACAGTTGGAAAAAGTATTTCTATGCGCCCAAGTATCGCGATTTGGCGGCCCGCATTGCCGATGGCCGTGCCGAATGCATTACCGTGAGCGAACACAGCCGAGCTTCTATCAAGTCATTTTTCCCGGAGCTTCTTGACAAAGAAATTCCAGTTTTCTATAGCCCGATGCTGGATTACGAACCGGAAGGATTTTTGCCGCCGGGCGTGAAATCGAAGAAGTTCTTTTTGCTCACGAGCGGTGCCCGCTGGGAAAAGAATAACCTGCGTGCGGTCAAGGCGTTCGACGAACTCGTGACGATGATGCGTTCGACGAATCATGAATTCGATATGAAACTCGTGATTACAGGGGCGACAAACGTCAAGGCCTACCGCAAGCATATCCGAAATAAGGATGCGTTTGTGTTCCTCGGCTACGTGGAATCGAAGGAACTTGAATTCTTGCATAAGAATGCGTATGCGTTTATTTTCCCGAGCTTGAACGAAGGCTTTGGCTATCCGCCGGTGCAGTCTATGCGTTATGGTGTACCTGTGGCTGCGAGCGGAACAACGTCTGTGCCCGAAGTCTGCGAGAATGCGGCGCTTTATTTTGACCCGTATTCCGTGAGCGAAATCAAGAACCGCATGATTCAATTGCTGGATTTGGATATCTATGCGATGTACGCATCCCGCGGCCTTGCCCGATACGGCGAAGTGCATAAACGCCAACAAGAAGACCTCGAAAAAGCCGTCGCGTTTGTCCTCGGTGAATAATTATTAGGAGTGATAGCTCCGATTCTGTCATGCCCGCTAGAGCCTGTCCTGAGCGAAGTCGAAGGATGCGGGCATCTCCATATACATTTTGTACATGCTCTTGCATGAGCATTTTTTTTATAATTTGTAATTATGATGAAACGGTTGTTGCTTGTTGTTGTCGCGCTAGCGTGTGTAGTGCTTGCCAATGAAATCCCAGAGCGGGCTCTTGCAGAAGGTGGGACGGACCATATTTATTTTAACGGGAAAGAGTGCCGTATTGAAACGCATCCGTTAAATGAGTTCATTGCCAAACATTATGCGGAATGGCCCTTTCGTCCGTCAAGTGCGCGTCCGGCGTACGGAAGTTCTCCTTTGTACACGTATTTTATTCCTGAAGATGGTGGTGGCTATTTAGCTTATTGGAGCATTCGAGATTCGTCCCTTTATTTGGATAGCGTGACTATCAATTCTGTGTTGCTTACGGTGCCGCTTGATCGTAATTTTCACATTCACTATGGAAAGGTAAAAGACAATAGAATTGTTTCGGTGAATATTCCTCCAGAAGAAATTGTTTTGAACACGTCTGCCGAAAAACGAATCGTCAAAAATCAAAAGAGTGAACCTTTATTTGCGGATTTTGTCAGCGATACGATTGAATTTGATTGTGGAATAATGGAGTATGATCTTGTTGTAAATAATGGCCATGTGAGTTCTTTCCCACAAGTTATTTCCAAATCCAATTGGTATGATATTGAAGGAAAACCTCGCTATGTATATAAAAAATCGCAAGACAAAGTGAATAAGAGAAAAAGAGTGAGCGAGCGGAATCGCTATGAAATTATTCCAAAACCCTATCGCGATTTTTCGTCTCCATTTGAAAACTATTATAAAATTTTGGATAGCCTTCGTATTGCACTAGATGTGAAGAATAGTGAAGAGAGGCTTGTACCATTTCGGGAAGATTCGAGGTTTAAATGGTTTGAAAAATTATTTAATATAAATGCAGTGAAATTTGGCTATGGACATCCTTTATTTGCCAATGATAGAGGACATTCTTTCTATGTCTCACCTAAAGGAGATACTCCTTTTAAAGAATTGCTTTTGGGAATAAAACTTGATGATAATCCTGTTGAACCCGTCAAATTGTTTTTGAAAACGATTATGGCCATGCGGAAAAATCCTTCGTTCGAGAAATGGTTGCGGTATAAAATGCCTCTAATGAATTATTATCAAGTTTACCTTGGACAAAGCGATTCGATAGTAGTTCTTTTGGAGTCAATTGATAAAGACAGTGTTTGGAAAGAAACTGGCATGAAGGGAGAATATGTTGGGGTTTTAAGCTTTGTTAATGGGGTTTCTCCTCAGTATGAATTTGTTTTAAGTGATAATGGAGATGTCCTTGTGACTTGGGCAGAGATTTCGAAGGATGTGTTGTTTTTTGATATTCCTATTGATGATAATAATTTGCTTTATAAAAGCTTTGGAAAATATTTTGCAGCTCGTATGAAACCGTGCAATCATCCTAATTTTAATATTAAGATAACTGAGGCTAATAAGAATGCATTGTTTTTCGACTACCTCATCATCCGCCATGACGGTACAATCGAATACGGCCCGAAATCAGGGGATATGTAAAGCCCTCATTTTCGTAAGCAAAAAATAATGCCGGTAGGGGGCTAAATGAGGGTAAAATATCGCCCTTGTTTTTGCCTTTGAAATATTTTTTTGCGGTTTACTCTTTGCATATGACTCAAGATTTCTATTTTTGTGCGTGGAAAATCCTTTTCTATCCAGGAGTCTTATATGGGCGGCTTTTGTGGTGTTATTTCCAAAGAAGACTGCGTTTGCGATCTTTTTTACGGAACCGACTACCATTCTCACCTTGGCACTCACCGCGGCGGTATGGCTGTTTTGAAATCGGATGGCGTTTTCCATCGCTCGATTCACAACATCCAGAACACTCCGTTCCGCAGTAAGTTTGAACACGATTTAACACATTTTTCCGGCAAGGTTGGCTTAGGCGTCATCTCTGACACGGACCCGCAGCCGCTCGTCATGACATCCAAGCTGGGAACGTTCGCGATTGTGACTGTAGGCCTCATCACGAACATCGAAGATATCAAGAACGAACTTTTCCGCAACAACTGTATGCAGCTCCAGTTCTCAACGACGAGTGGCATGGTAGGACCGACCGAAGTGGTGTCGGCCCTTATTGCTACTCAGGATTCCATCGTCGATGGTCTCAAGTACGTTCAGGACAAAGTCAAGGGAAGTTGCTCCGTGCTGATTATGGATAGCGCGGGGCGTTTTTATGCGTGCCGCGACAAGTGGGGCCGTACAGCGCTTATCCTTGGCAAGAAGAACGGCGCGATGATTGCTTTGCAAGAAAGCTGCGCTCTGCCGAATCTCGGTTACGAATACGTTCGTGATCTTGGTCCTGGTGAAGTGGTCGAACTCACGCCGGATGGCGATACGACGCTCGTGGAACCGCGCAAGAAGATGGCTATTTGTTCGTTCCTCTGGGTTTATTACGGTTATCCGGCTTCTAGTTACGAAGGACGTAACGTGGAAATGACTCGTTACCGTTGCGGTTCGGCTCTTGCCAAGCGCACCCCGACCGAGGCAGACGCCGCTTGCGGTATTCCGGATTCCGGCACGTCTCACGCCTTGGGCTACGCTCATGAAGCTGGCATCAAGTTTGCTCGTCCGTTCGTGAAATACACGCCGACTTGGGCACGCTCTTTTATGCCGCAGGACCAACGCCAGCGCGAACACGTCGCCTCGATGAAGCTTATCCCGATTCCGGGACTCATCAAGGACCGTCGCCTCGTTTTCTGCGACGACTCCATCGTTCGCGGTACTCAGCTCGGCAAGCAGGCTGCAAAACTTTATTCGATGGGCTGCAAGGAAACGCACATGCGTATCGCTTGCCCGCCGCTCGTTTATCCGTGCAAGTTCATCAACTTCTCCCGCTCCAAGAATGAATACGACCTCATCACGCGCCGTTACATTCGCGACAAGGAAGGTGAAAACGCTGATTTGGACAAATACACGGATCCGAACGGCCAACCGTACAAGGACATGGTCGAATACATCCGCAAGAAGCTGAACCTCACGTCGCTTGCGTTCCAGCGCATTGACGATTTGATTCAGGCTATCGGCCTCCCAGAAGACCAGCTCTGTACTTACTGCTGGACCGGCAAGGACTACGCCGAAACGGGTGACTGCTATCATTGCCCGTGCCATTGCCACGACAAGGAAAAGAAAGAAGAAAAGTAAATTCTTTCCTGGCCTTTCTTGAGTGCGCAAGGCGCGATGGCTGAATAATAAATTGTGAATATGAAAAGTCCCGCGTTATGCGGGACTTTTTGCTGGATGTGGTTTGTTGGATTAGTTATTAGATGTAGCGTTGCCACAAGTGCCGCCATTATACGGACCGATGGCCTGAATGTTGAAAGCGTAGGATCCAGCATGTGCTTGAACTTCGAATCGGAGCGCAACGAGCTGCTTGGCTGCCTGTTCACCATCGAATCTGAGATTTCCTTTGTACCAGGAAGGTTGTTTGAAATCAGACCAACGGATGAATTTTGTTGTGCCGACAGTGCTCTTCGGGAGTGTGGCTACAGGGCTTGCGTAATCGATAGCCTGATCTACATCTTCACCAAGACTCATTTTAAGAACTGGAGCTGCATCAGATGTGTATGTGATGCAAACGCCGCCCATTCCTGAGGCATCAACTGCAAAAGGAGTAAAATCTAGTGCGGATGTTTCTCCTCCCAAGTTGAAACCGACCCCGGCAAATGGGTTGTAAGGCAGTTGTCCTTTGTCGAGAACCATGATGCCGCAGATTCCGCCACAGTAATCGATGATTGGATCAAGTGCGTCTGCGTCGTATTCGGAGCCGCGTTCGACGGGCCAAACGACATGTGAACGTCCTCCATCCACGTCGTCTCCGTAATCAAACCAATAACCGCCTGTTTCGGTTTCGTTGTCATAACCTGTATTGATTTTATAGATGCCTTGGTTGCCGAACCATGTCTCAAAGTTGTTTGCTTGCGGTGTCGGCGGATTTACAGGATCCGTTGAACCCGAGCATCCATCAAGAGGACCGATTGCCGAAATGTTAAAGTTGTATTGTCCCTCAGCTGCTTGGATCAAGAATTTGAGAGATACGAGCTGCTTGGCTGCTTTTTCACCGTCGAATCTGATATTTCCTTTATACCAAGTGGGTTGCTTGAAACTTGACCATGGAATGAACTTTGTTGTGCCTGCGGTGCTCTTGGGAAGATTTGCTGTCGGGAGCGCATAATCTATTTGAGCATCAACGTCATCGCCAAGACTCATTTGAAGGACTGGAGCTGCATCAGATGTGTATGTAATGCAGACGCCGCCCATGCTAGATGCATTCGCTGCAGCAGGAGTATTGTCCGTAGCAG
This sequence comes from Fibrobacter sp., assembly GCA_017520105.1. The sequence goes on along the minus strand of JAFWRL010000317.1, from coordinate 3,619 downwards.
ATGTTTCACCGGCCAAGTCGAAACCCACTCCGACAAATGGTTGGTACATCAACGAACCCTTGTTAAGGACTGCCTTTCCGCAAATGCCGTTGCATTCTTGGATAATCGGTTCCAGGGATTCTGGATTGTATTCGTTGCCTTTGAGCGTAGGCCAGACAATTCCTGATTGCCCACCGTCCGGAGAGTCGTCGAATTCGTACCAATACCCCGAGGTTTCGGTCTCTGTACTGAAACCGGTCATGATTCGCTCTTCCAAATTTGAACCATACCATGTCTCGAAAGGCGTGTATGGATTCTCTATGGATGAGGATGATGGCGTTTTTTTGCTGGAAGAACTTATTTGTATTGGGTTGTCGTTTGATGGATTGTGGGGATCCAAGATGTTGTCAAGATAGCCGCAACCTGTAAAAAGCATTGATGTGGTGACAGCGGCCAAAATGGCCCTTCTTGACATTTTTTTCTTTGTGTTTCTAGTCATCAGAATATCCTCCTGTATTTATTCTGTTTGATGCTTAAAACATAAATAAATTAAGGATAAAAAAACGAATTTTTTTAGCATAAAATTTTGATTTGTTAATTTGTATGGTGTTTGTACTTTATACAATATAAATGAAATTTTTTTATGATACAAATGAATCGTGTGCTTTTATATGAAATACCGTATTGTATGATACAATAATTTTTTTCTAAACAATACGCTTGGGGTGACAAAATGAATAAATGTAAATTTTTGTTTTCAAAAAAAGTGACATCGAGAAAATGCAAAAAAAGCACTCCGTGTGGAGTGCCTGTTTTGAATACTTTAATGGAAATTCCCGCTTACTTCGACTGCGCTCAGCACAGACTCTGGCGGGAATGACAATCGCGGGCTTTACTTCAGTTCCTTCAGAGCGGCCTCGTTCTTCGCAATGATATCCATCTGCGTTGCGAGCTTGGTGCGTTCGGCGTTCACGACAGCTTCCGGTGCTCCTGAGACAAACTTTTGGTTAGAAAGTTTTTTCTCGATGGAAGCGGCGAATGATTTGGCCTTCTCGATTTCCTTTTCGAGGCGTGCAATTTCTGCAGCCGGGTCAAGGATCCCTTCCAGCGGAATATAGAGTTCGCCACCCGGCACCACGGAGCTTGCGCTGAACTTCGGCTTTGCGGCCTTCACGGCTACAGAGAACGATTCAAGTCCACCGAGTTCGGTGATGATGGCCTGGCAATCCTTCACGTTTGCTTCGGTTGCTGCGTCATCGACGCTCACCACAGCCTTGAGCTTTGTTGCCGGGCTTACGTTGTAGCGACCGCGCACACCGCGCACGCTTTCCACCACGGCGAATGCCTGGTTGAATGCGGCTTCGATCTTGGCGTCGATGAGGCTCGTGTCAGCCTTCGGCCATGCGCTGTTGATCACGCGTTCAGAACCCGGGAAAAGCGTGGCGTTCAGTTCTTCCGTGATGAACGGCATCACCGGATGCAACAGGTCAATCACGCCGCGGAGCACGTGGCTGAGGATTGCCATAGCGTTCTTCTTTTCGGCGGTGAGTGTTTCGCTGTTAATCACGGCCTTCTTGATTTCCAAGTAGCTGGAGCAAACATCGTCCCACACAAAGCGGTAGAGGAAGCCGGCGAGTTCAGCAAAGTGGAACTCTTCCAGCATCTTCGTTGCGTCCTGGATGGTGGAGTTCAAGCGAGAGAGAATCCAGCGGTCTTCGAGTGCGAAGATCGAAGAATCCATCGGGAGCATGTCCTTGGAAAGTGCGCCAGCCTGTTCCAAGTGCGGGAACAAGAAGCGGCAAGCATTCCAGAGCTTGTTCGAGAAATTACGACCAATTTCGAACTTTTCGCTCGTGTTGATGACAGAACCATCTTCCTGCTTTTCCTTCTTCACCGGGAGACGAACGTCCTGGTTGTCGGTGCAGAGGCTTGCCATCACAAAGCGGAGAGCGTCCGTGCCGTACTTCTTTTCGATATCCATCGGATCGACACCATTGCCCTTGGACTTGCTCATGGTCATGCCATTGCCGTCCAAAATCTTCGGGTGGATATAGACCGTGTGGAACGGAACCGTGCCCATGTTCTCTTGGCTGAAGAGCACCATGCGGGCGACCCAGAGCGTAATGATGTCGCGGCTCGTCACGAGCACAGATGTCGGGTAGTACTTCTTGAGCGTGTCCGTCTGTTCCGGCCAGCCCATCGTGGAGTGCGGCCAGAGACCACTGGAGAACCACGTGTCGAGCACGTCTTCTTCTTGCACAATCTTGTGACCGGCAACAGCATCTTCCTTCAAGTTTTCTTCTTCGGAGCAGATGAGCCAGATGCCGTTCTGTGCCTTGTAATAGTAAATGTCGTTACGGCCTGCGAAAGCCTTGTTCAAGTCCTCTTCGGTCGTCGTTTCGTCGGCGTGCCAAATAGGAATGCGGTGGCCCCACCAGAGCTGACGACTGATGCACCAATCGCGCTTTTCCTTGAGCCAGTCGAGGTACTTGTTTGCATAGCGTTCCGGAATAATCTTGATTTCGCCGCTCGTGACAGCCTTCATGGCGTTGTCGGCGAGGACGTCCATCTTCACGAACCACTGGTCGCTCAAGTACGGTTCAATCACAGTCTTACTACGGTCGGAATGGCCCACCTGCATTTCGTGGTCTTCGACCTTGATGAGGAGGCCGAGATCTTCGAGACCCTTCACCACGGCGTCGCGTGCGGCCTGACCCTTCATGCCCTGGAACGGACCGGCGTTTTCGTTGAGGCTGCCGTCGTCGTTCATGATGTTGATCATCGGGAGCTTGTGGCGCAGGCCCGTAGCGTAGTCGTTCGGGTCATGAGCCGGAGTCACCTTTACGGAACCCGTACCGAATTCCATATCCACGAGGATGGCGTCTGCAATCACCGGAATTTCGCGGTTCACGAACGGAACCTTGAGCATCTTGCCGATGAACTGCTTGTAGCGTTCGTCGTTCGGGTGCACGGCGAGAGCCGTATCGCCCATGATCGTTTCCGGACGAGTCGTCGAAACCGGGATGAATCCCGAACCATCGGCCAACGGATACTTGAACGTCCAGAAGTGACCCTTCACAGTTTCGTAATAAATTTCATCGTCTGCCACAGCCGTCTGGAGCTTGGTGTCCCAGTTCACGAGACGCTTGCCGCGGTAGATAAGACCCTTCTTGAAAAGGTTGAAGAATGCGTGGCGGACAGCCTTTGCGCAAACCGGGTCCAGCGTGAAGCGCTGACGGCTCCAATCGCAACTAACGCCCAAGCTCTTGAGCTGCTTCGTGATGCGGGCTTCGTATTCGTCCTTCCACTTCCAAATGCGTTCCACGAGGGCGTCGCGGCCAATGTCGTGGCGTGTCTTGTGTTCGTCCTGGAAAAGTCTCTTTTCGACGACAGCCTGCGTGGCAATGCCGGCGTGGTCCGTGCCCGGAATCCAGAGCGTGTCGCGGCCAGTCTTGCGGCGATAGCGGACGAGAATGTCCTGCAGCGTGTCGTTCAGAGCGTGGCCGAGGTGCAAAGCGCCCGTAACGTTCGGAGGCGGAATGACGACGGAGAACGGTTCGCCCTTTCCGCTCGGGGCAAAATCATTATTCTTTTCCCATTGGGCGTGCCAACGGTCTTCTACAATTTTCGGATTATAACG
>JAFWRL010000316.1 GCA_017520105.1 Fibrobacter sp. | reverse complement strand
CGGCATGTGTTGAACTTTCTACGGTGTATTCGTCGCCTCGTGCGATGACGTTCATTTCAGATGGCCTGTCAGAGAAATAGCCTCCTTTCAGAACTCGTTCTCCGAGATCGCCTCCGTCGAGGGAGCCTACGTAATTTGTGATGGTCGTGTCGCGGAATTGGCCAGCCCAGTCGTTGACCCATTCTTTCACGTTGCCAGCGAGGTCGCAGAAATCTTGTGAATCCTTTCCGGCACTGCAGACAACATGCGTTTTGAAATCGGAGTTGTCGGCATTCCAGCTATTGTTTTTGGGATCCCAGCCTTTTGACGCGGCGAGAACCCATTCGGCTTCTGTGGGGAGCCGGTAGGCGTTTACTTCGGGGTGAAAAACGAGTGCGTCCAGGTTTGTGCAATGGCCTTCACTATCGAATGTCGCCTTGGTGTATGTATATGCCGAATCTCGTTTTTCGGATTTGCTTTTCGCGTTTGCGATGAGTACAGCGTCGTAGTAGGTGACGTTTGCAAGGGGGAGACTATCTTTTTTGCACTTGCCAAAATCTTTCAGTTTGTATTCCTTGGCCAGGGCCTTGTATTCGCCGCAAGTGAATTCGTGGATGGCCAGATAATAGTCGTAATCGAGCGAAACCTTCATGGCGGGGCGTTCCGAAGGTTTGAATTTGCTGTCTTTTGTCCCGAGAGTCACGGTTCCGCCGCGAACGGCAATCATGCCTTCGATTTCATCCAATGGGGCGTCGGTCGAGGAATCGGACGACACGCTGCTGCAGGCGAGTAGCACCAGAGCGAATAATGATATGGCAAAAGCTTGCTTCATGTTACTCTACGAAAGGATGAAAAACGTGAAACATTATTGGAGTGCTGAGCTCTGAAAAACATTTTTTCAGTTTAAACTACCTTTAATATATAAAAAAATTTTGAATTTTCTTGATTAAAGCTACTTTAGGGGTGTAGCAGGTTATTGTCGAGAACCCAAATCCAGGCATCCATTGCGTCGAGCAGGCTGTCCGCTTGTGCTGTCACATCGATATCTGATTTCTTTTCGGCGATAAAACCTCCGACGGTTTCTGTTGTATCCCAATCGATGACTTTGCTTTGAATGCGGGCGTGTGAAAATTTACGGTTGTTTGCCTGTGCGAAAATGGCAAGCGAATCGTTTCGCATGACTCCGTTTGCGTTTCTGAACGAAAAGATTTTTTTGCTTTCGTTGTCAAAAAGGTTTTTACCGACAAAGTTGTTTGTGGCGTTTAGTCCTAGCATCGAAAGGATTGTCGGAGCGTAATCTACGTGCGATACGGGCTTGTTGATGATTTGCCCTTCGGGAATGCCGGCGCCGGCCCAGATAAAGGTTGTCCAGGTGTAGGTGCTGTTCGCTTCGCCGAGTTCTCCTTGCTGCTGCTGAGCCTTGGCGTTTGCTATAGAATGGTCTCCCGTGACGACAATAATTGTACTGTTTGCTCTGGGCCTGTTCTGTACTGCATCGAGAATGATTCCGATGGCGCTGTCTAAATAGGCGACGGCTTGTGCGTAGCGCTCGTCCGATGTTTCAGCCGGTTCCGCATACGATTTCGGAACGTTGAATGGTGTGTGGGTTACAAAATTTATCCATTCAAAGTAAAGTGGCTTGTCCTTGGGGGCGGCTGCATAGAGTTCCTTGAATCGGTTTGCAAGAGGAATGTCTGTTGTGACGTTCGGATTGTATTCTGCGTAATCAAACCATTTTTCGAACCACGGCATGAAATTGTCAAAGCTGGGTTCTGCCGCGGTCAGGACGGTTTTGTAGTATCCGGCTTTGCCTAGAATGTCTGGCAATGAGCGTGCACGCGTATTCATCATGCTGCTGATGAATACTTTGTTCGGGTGGCTCCAAATGCCAAGCTGTAAACCGAGCATTCCCTCGGTTGATGGATAGCCCACGCTGTATGTGTAAGGAAACATGGTGCCGGATTTGCTCAATTTGCAGAGATGGGGCATGCGATTGCAATTCGAACCTATTCTAAAATCGCCAACCCATCCACGGAAACTTTCGAGCGAAAGGAGAATGATATCTTTCTTTTGTTCGAGCGGCTTTTCTCTAAATTCTTGCATCAGGGAATCTTCGTTTGTGACGTGATGATAGAACGGGTATTGCGATTGTGTGGTGCCACCAAGCAGTTCGATTCCTTGCTCGAAACGCTCCGGCTTGACTTTATGCGCTTGTATGTAGAGATATTCGTCTAATAATGTTGAATAGGGCGGCTGGATCGTTTGCCAACGGATACGGCAAGGCTTGAAGTTCTTGTGTGCGTTACCGGAAACGACCAAGAGAATGGCGAGAATGGTGATGAATATGGTAGTTGGAATCGTTGAAAGTTGTGGAAAATAAATGCGCGGGAATCTCTTTAGCGGAGCGATGTTCAGGAACGTGAAAAATAATCCCGCAAGGATGATAATGAAAATCGTTAGCAAAAAGCTCCAGAATCCGTCCAGAAAAATGTTGGCGGTCATTGTTGGGTCTAGTCGCGAAACGGAATAGGTGCTGAGGAATGATATTGTCAGGTGTTGGCCCATCCATCGCATGATTTGATCGTTGACGGCGCAGAGGATAAAATAAAACCAGGTGAGTGCGGATATGGTGGTACAAATGATGGTGGAAAATTTGCCTTTTAGGAGTGTTCCCAAAGCAAAGAGAATACCGAACAGCGCAATTGCGGGGAGGTTGACGATTGTTGCACAAAAAAAGCCAAGTAAGGGTCTTTCTGCAAAAAAGCCGCCTGATGGTGTTCGAGTGAAGTAAAGTTGAGCCAGCTGCAATAGCTTGAAAAATAATGTGGCTAGCAGGAATATGACGGGCTTGCTTTTTATGATGTTGATGAATTTCATGCGGTATGGAAGAAATAGGTTAGGATACGAAAATATAAAATTATATTTGATATGTGAAGATATCTTGGTACATTAAACGCTTAAAAACTTTTTCTCTAGGTGAATTTTTTTATCGCATCCGCCAGCGGGTGCGTACGCATGTGTTCGACAAGCGGCAGATGGAAAAATCTTCCGCTCCGGTGAAATTGCCGAAGTCTTCGATAATTGAGGACGGCTCGGCACATTTGGATTATCCGATTTTTGATAAAACGGTTGACGTTTTCAAACCCGTCCGTTGGCATTTGGATTTATCGACAGGAAGGGAATTCCCGAAGTCCTTTGCTCATAAAATCGATATTCGCAGTGACAAGTATGGAAGCGCTAAGCATGTGTGGGAAGTGAACCGCATGCAGTTTATGCTGCATATCGCGATGCTTTATAAAAATAGCGGAAACGGAAAATATTTGGATTTGTTCCGCTACCATTTGACGAGTTGGAAAAATGATAATCCATATATGGTGGGTGTCAACTGGTACAGTAATATCGAAGTGAATCTGCGCTTGATTTGCTGGTACTTTTGTTGGCAGGTGCTGGACGTAGATGGTGTGTGTGCAGACATTGCGAAAGAACCAACATTTAAGGAGTTTGTTCGAGACGTCTGGAGACCGCTTATTTACGAACATGCGGAATATTCCTATAACCATCCGTCGCTTTGTTCTTCGGCAAACAATCATTTGATTTCGGAATATGCGGGGCTGTTTGTGGCGGCTTGCGGTTGGGATATCCCGAATCGCAAAGCACGACTGGAGTATGCCAAGGCCGGGCTTGAACGCGAAATCCTTACACAGAATACGGCTGAAGGCGTGAACCGTGAAGAAGCCGCGGAGTATATCCAGTTCATTGATGACTTTTTCTTGATTGCAGCTGTTGTGGGGCGTCGTGCGGGTGTCGAGTTTTCGGAGGCGTATAACAAGCGTTTGCACTCTATGGCGGATTACATGAACGCCATGCTGGATTGCAATTGCAATTACCCGATGTACGGCGATGGCGATGATGGCTTTGTGCTGCGACCGGATTCGGGCGGACATTTCAATAATTTTAAGTCTTTGCTTTCATCATTTGCTGTTTATTTTGAAGATGCATCGTTCAAACGCGCTGGCGTGATGTGGGATGAAAAGAACGAACTACTATTCGGTTACGAAGGCCGGAAAAAATTTTTGATGTTACCGACGGTCAATACCGGATTCTTGACGGATGGAAATCGGTTCTTCCCCGAGAGCGGACATTTTATCTTTAGACGAGCAGAAGGTATTGCGGGTTCTGGTTTTCGCGAAACGTATTTGCATTTCGATGCGGCTCCACTGGGATTCTTGAGTATTGCGGCTCACGCCCATGCGGATGCTCTAAGTTTTATTTTGCATGTCGATGGATTCCCTGTCATTGTAGATCCGGGAACGTTCACGTACCATACGCATAAAGACTTGCGCGCTTATTTTGTCAGTACGATTGCGCACAATACGGTGTGCGTGAATGGGAAAAATCAGGCAAATCAGGCCGGGCCTACGATGTGGCTGAATCATTACAAAGTAAAAGTTGTTTCCTGTGATGAAAAGTCTGGCGAAGTCGTGGCGACCCATAATGGTTATGCTTTCGATGGTGTAACCCATATGCGAAAAATTCAGTTCAACCGCGACAAGAACGAATTCATGATTGTTGATACGTTGCGCTGTGAGAAAGTGGCGACTGTTGAAATTCCGTTCCATTTGCATCCAGAAACGACAGTGCATCTTGACGGTCGCATGGTTGCGCTCGATGTGCCTGGTGCCCGCCGTGTTATGATTGAGCTTGATGAAAAACTTACTTATACGGTTCGTGATGACGGTTGGTATTCGGAACATTTTGGCGAGAAAGTTCCAATGCAGTATCTGTATGCCAAGACAGAATGCAAAGGCGATGCCGTGTTTGTGACGAAGTTGCGTGTGCTTTAATTTTCTAGATTGTCCTTATGCTCGAAAAGGTTTGTCATATTGGCCCTGCATTGAATGTCCAAGGTGGAATCAGCTCTGTGCTGGTCAGCTATAAGAACTTGTTCAATCTGCCGGTCGAAAATTTTGTTTCTAGTTACAACGGATCGTTTATCAAGTCCTTGCCGCTGTTTATTTGCTTGTGCTTGAAGCTTTTGTTGAACCCGCCTGCGGCAACTTTTTTTCAGATTCATACTTCTTTTAACGGAAGCTTTTTTCGCAAGTATCTGATAAGCCTTTGCTTGAGAATGCGTGGCAAAAAGTATGTTGCCCATATTCATGGGAGCCGATTTAAAAAGATGTGCCTCACTACGCCCAAAGTGGTTCAGCATTTTATCCGGAGTTATTTCAAGCATTCGACGATGGTGATTTGCATTACGCCGGATATGCAGGAATTTTTGGAAGAATTTGTCGGGAACGGCTTGTGCCATTATGTCGTGATCCCGAATCCTTGCCCAACGATTGCTGAAGAACCCGTGAATTTGAAAAAGCATGAGTTGCCTGTCAAGATTGTTTTTTCGGGTCGTTATGGGCATCGCAAAGGCGTGTATGATTTGCTTGAAGCGTTCTCTCGCGCAAATTTCAAGACGCCGGTAGAGCTCTATCTGTACGGCGATGGGGAGGTGGAACAGGTGAAGTCCGTGGTTGCTTCTTCGCCGCGTGCGAAATCTATACATGTTTCGAATTGGTTGAAACATGACGATTACTTGAATTTGTTGCCGCAATTCGATTTGCTTGCGTTGCCTTCTTATGCCGAAACATTTGGCATGAGCCTTGTCGAAGCGATGGGGGTCGGGCTTCCGGTTGTTTCGGCGCGTTCGGGTGGTGTGCCGTATGTGGTGCGCGATGGTGTTGACGGTTTTTTGATTGAAGCGGGCGATGTTGATGCGCTTGCTCAAAAGCTAGAAAGCCTTGTCGAGGATTGTTCACTCCGTGTGCAAATGGGACAGGATGCCTGGAAAGATGTCGTCGCGAATTTTAGAGGCGATGTTGTTCTAGATAAACTCGAAGCCGCGTATAGGGGAATCTGCCCATGAAGGCTATGCTGAAATCGCATCTTAAATCGCTCGCATTGAGAATTGTGTGCGGAGCCGTTTCAGTTTTTTTTCCGCTGAAGAAAAAGAAGGCGTTTTTCAAATCGTATCACGGACTGCGTTATGCGTGCAATCCTCGGTTTATTTCTGAGAAGTTGCATGAATTGGCCCCTGATTACGATATTGTCTGGAGTTTCAAGAATCCCCAAAAAATTGATGATTTTCCTAGCTATGCAAGAGCGGTAAAGGCGGGGAGCCTTTCGGAATGCGTTGAAATGTTCACTGCAAAGGTTTGCATTTTTAATGCGGGAATCGTGCTTCCGTGTAAACGCAAGGGGCAGTTTTTTTTGGACACGTGGCATGGCGATAGAGCGTTCAAGCGAGTCGATGAATCGGCTGATGGCAAAGTGTCGCTTTCAGATGCATATCGCATTATGGATGTTGTCTTGTCGGGCTCGGACTATGCGGACAAAGTATATCATGATGCTATGAAATTTGCGGGTGAAATCATGCATTGCGGAACGCCCCGCAACGATATGTTCTTTTGCGATTCTTCGACCCGTCTCGAAAATGTGCGGAAAAAACTAAACATTGAAACGGACTGCGTTTTGACTTTTGCTCCCACGTTTAGGGGTGTTTGCGATGGTGTTGCTGAATTGAATTTCCCTGTGTTGCTGGACCAGTTAGAGGCTAAAACAGGTAAAACTTGGTGCGCCCTTATTCGCCAGCATTACAAGGTGAAGGTTAGCGACAACTGGAATCGCGATAGGCGGATTATTAACGCCTCGAGCTATCCCGAAATGCAAGATATCTTGCTCGCTTCGGATATCGTCATCTCGGATTATTCTTCGCTTGTGGGGGATTATGTTTTGCTGAATCGCCCCGTGTTCCTTTATGTGCCCGACTTGGAAGAATACAAGTCGGGACGCGGGTTGTATTTCGATATCGAAAAGAGTCCGTTCTGGTACGCACGCAGTGAAGCGGAACTGTTTAAAAAAATTCTCAACGTGGATGCGGAATCGGCAAGAAAAAATTGTCGCGACATCTTGGATTTTTATGGACATGTTTGCGAGAAAGGAAATGCCTCTGAGCAAGTGTGCCAATGGATTTTGGGTAGAACATGAGTCCGTCCATTTCAATTATACTGCCTGTATATAACGCAGAAAAGTACCTGCGCGAATGCGTTGACTCCGTGCTCAAAATAGGAGAGCGCCTCGATTGGGAGCTTATCCTAGTTGATGATGGGTCGAAGGATTCGAGTTCAGCTATTTGTGACGAGTTTGCCGAAGCGAATTCTCGCGTCCGTGTGTTGCACCTAGAAAACGGCGGTGTGAGCAATGCGCGCAATGTAGGAATTGCCGCTGCGACGAAAGACTTTGTGACCTTTATCGATGCTGATGACTGGATTGACGCGGATGCTTTTGCTTGTGTTTTCCATGAGTTTGTCGATTTCGGTTGCGACTTGGGATTTACTTCATTTGTTCGTGTTGAAAACGGACGTGGTAAGGAGCAACCGATTGATTTTGGCAAATCCCGCCGACTCACGGATAGCGAAAAAATGACTCTTTTGCAAATGCGGCTTGCTCCTGGTATTCGCTTTATGGGAAGTGTGTGGAGGAATTTCTATTCGCGCAAGCTCGTGTCTGCGCTGTCTTTTGATAAGACACTCCGCTTTCAGGAGGATGTTCTATTTAACATCGCTGCGGTTTATAATGCGGCAAAAGTAGCGATTGTCAATGAGATTTTTTACTATTACCGGGTCAACGAAGATTCCGCCAATTTTAATAAATCTACGAATTCCGTGCAGAATCGCATTGCTGCTTGGGAACGTATGGCGGAATGGTCTTGCGAGAACGGGGTAGATTTATCGTTTGCATTGATGTGCCGCCATTGCCCGATTTATGCAAGGCTGTTCGCGAATGCATCCCGAGAATACCCGAGAGGAATTAAGCGCATAAAGGCTCTATGGAAAATTCACCGTGATCTTCCGCATCAGGAAATTCGACAGTGGAAACCGGAATACTTTGGAAACTCTTTCTTACCCTACGTCTTGTTGCGCCGTATCGGACTCGATTTGCTTGGGTTCGTCTTCCTCTTCTTTCGATTCCTTTTCTAAAGTCTGGGTGCATCCCATGAGGACTCCGAGAATCATATAGGAATATGCCGATGCGTTTCCCATGTTTCCGGTCAGAATGAAAAACATCGTGATTGAAAAAATGAGCAAGTATCCGCTTTGCGTCATGGGATGGAGCTCCCGCCGCCTATAGAAGTAGAGGAATATCCAGGCGCTTAGCAAGAGATAGGTGCCGAACCCTATAAAACCATAGTTGATGAGTTTAGGGAAAACGATGGATTCCATGCCCATGATTTCTTCGTCTCGGATGCGGTCTCCGTAGGCGTCTGTTTCAAAGATGTTCTTAGTCAGGTAAGAAACCCCGTTGCCGAATAAGGGCTTGTTTGCGATTTGGATGATGGAGAAAATCAGTTGCTGTTGCCGCAGCTGGAGTGAACTTCCTCTTGATTCTTGTGAAAAATTGTCAATTACTTTTTGCAGGGCGATTGAAGCGCTTAGAGCTAAAATAAATACTATTGTCAACTTTATGATGATGTGCATCTTGTGGACAATCCAAAAAGAGAGGATAATTCCTGTACAGAGAATGCCTGTTCTGCTCCCGCAAAGGAACAGATTTGCAAATAATACGATGTAGAAAAAAAGTTTCCAGTATTTGTTGATGTCAAAATTTCGGAATAGAGGAACATATAAGGCGAGAATGCTGCAAAGAAGCGTGCTGTAGGCGGTCGGATGAGTTGTGGTGAGAATCGTTCTTATTCTCCAAGAGTCGCGTACATTGATGTCGCTGCCCAAATCGTAAAATCCGCTGTAATTGGGGAACGCCGAACAGATGAGTTTATATGGGTAGTTTGCGCTGATGAGGGCTTCGATGATGCCGAAACAGCCAAGGATTAGGAGCGGGACGAAAAGTTGTCTCAAAATTTCTTTGATGTCGCACTTTCGTCCGATAAGGAATGCGGCGACAACATAACCATAAAGTTCGATGAAATGACGGGCGAGAGCGTAAAATTCTTTGGGATTGAGCCCTTCGTTTGTATAAACTGTGCAGCAGAAAGAAACGGCTATTAATAATAGAGGTATCTTTATGGGAATTTCTTTGATCGTTTTTATAAAAAAATTGTAGTTCTTTAGAAATTCGACAGCGAAGAATGAATAAAGTAAAATATGTTGTGGCGAGATTTTAGGCGAATCAACTATCCAGATACAAGATGGAAACAATACTGTTCCCAGAAACAGCGCGCAGAAACGTTTCTCAGTGTCGTTCATCAGGAGAACGAACCAAATTGCACAAAACAGAAGATAAACGAGTGCGCTAATCACTAGGTAAAATTCCCTACCGGTTCTTGACTTCTTGCTTTATTTCTGTGGTGCTGACGCCTTCGGTCCTGGGGAGATAGATGACGTCGCAGTAGTCTTTGAGAAAATCGAATTTTCCGGTCCAGTCGCTTCCCATCACGAACAGGTCGCAACCATATTTTTGGATATCGTCCTTTTTCTGTTCCCAGTTGTCTTCGCGGATGACCTTGGTGACCATGCGGAGCGCTTCGACAATTTCTTTGCGGTTTTCAAATGGAACAATGCATTTTTTGCCTTTTAGTGCATTGAATTCATCGGAGGAAACGGCAACGTAAAGCTCGTCTGCCATGTCGGCAATTCTTTTGAGAAGGCGCAAATGACCGATGTGGAACAGGTCGTATGTACCGTAGGTGATTGCCCTTTTGTATTTTTTTGCGTTCATGATAGAAAAAATAAAAAAATAACATTGGCGAAATGTATTATATTTCTGTTTATGCAGAATAAAAGATTTCTTTTCGTTATCATCCTTGTCGCCTTAGCTTTCGTCCAGACGGCTTTGGCAGAACGTATCACTTTTGCAACGTGGAACATCCGCTATGCAAGCGAAGAAGATTCTCTCGCAGGGAACGCTTGGTCTGTCCGCGCTGAAAAAATTGCGGAAATGGTCCACTACTTTGACTTCGACATTCTGGTAGTCCAGGAGCCGGATTCCCAGCAGGTCCTGGATCTTGCTGCGCTTTTGCCCGAATACACGTATATCCAGACGGATCCGGGCAAGATTCATCCGATATATTTCAAAAAGGACAAATTCAAGGCGGTTAAGTCGGGCCAGTTCTGGTATTCCGAAAGCGGAGTTCCTGGGGAAAAAGGCTGGGATGCAAAACATGTCCGCTTTTGCTCGTGGGTGAATTTGAGGAGAAATAAAAAGAGGTTTTTTGTGTTCAATTCGCACTGGGACAATGCAGGCAAGGAAGCCCGCAATCAGTCGGCAAATGTAGCCTTGGAACAAGTGAAAAAGATTGCTGGTCGTAATCGTGTTATCTTTGCAGGAGACATGAATACGCAGGCGGATAGCAAGGCTGTTACTACCCTCAATTCAACGAATCTCCTCAAAGATGCCAAGGATCTTGCGAAGGTGAAACGCATTCCTGCTGGGTCTTTTACAAACTTTGATGTGAACGCTATATCCGACCGACAGATTGACCATATTTCGGTGACTCCGTCTATTCCGGTGTATAAGTATGGAGTTTTAGACAACCGTTATCACGATGGTAAAACTTGGCGCTACCCGTCGGATCACTTCCCGGTTGTTATCGAATTTGAACTAAAATAAGGCCTTGACTTTGTCTAGAATACATTGTTCTAGTCTGGAGAAGTCGATTCCTTTGTAAATGTTCTTGGATTTTGTCAAATGAAAATTTGAAAGGAATTCGCGAAGTCTGTATTTGAACAGGCGAAATCCTTTGTGGCGAAATCCGAGTTTGCGTCCCTTCCATTCCGTCTGGTTATATACGAATAGCCATGCTGATTTGAGCGGGTTGACGCATTCCCTGTGCCAAGGTTTTCTGAATCCGGTATAATGGATGAGGCCGGGGTCTTTCAAGGCTGTTTGTAAGTCGTCAAAGTGGCTTTTGCTTATGAACTGGTTTTCGAACGGTTCCAAAAAGTGCTCTTGCAGGTTGTAACGAATGGGGAATTGCTGCATGTTGCCGTGAAGAACAACATTGAGTGCGTCTTGGTCGTGGAAAAGGCAGATGTTCTGGTTTTCGGAAATGAAACGAATGGCCTTGTTCTGTACATCGTTTTGTCGCCACCAGTCGAGGTTGATGAGCATGACTCCGGCGTTGAGATACTCGTCATTGCTTCCGAGTGAAAGCCTGTTCAAGTTGCGGATGTCGTTGCATCGCATGTCCGGAGCGGCCGCAGCTGCAATTCCGTCAAGCGGTATATTCCATAGTTCTTCGATAGAATCAACGCAGATGATGTCGCCATCGATGTATAGAATTTTGGAAATGCTTTGCGGGAGAATCGTCGGGAGCATCAGGCGGAAGTAGGTCGCAATCGAAACATGCTCGCCAGGGCGAACCGGGCAGTCTTTCAAGAAGGATTCATCGATGGTATAATAGGAAATGCTAGAACGTTCACTTCCTTTGTTGCGAATGAGGGCATCTTGCGATTCCTTGCTTAGTCCTGCCGTTACAATGTGATAATGGATGTCCAGCGATTTGTTGGCATGCCCGATGGATGTCATCAGGACCGCTGTCGGCATAACGTAATTGTCGTCTGTGCAAAGGACTATATCTACCATCGTGAATCTCTTTATGGAACAATCCAGTAGCGTTCTTGCTTGTCGCCACAAATTTTTGACAAGTTAAATACGAAGTCGTCCTTTAGACGCATCCTGCGGAATTTGAGACGCTTGATAAAACTGTCATCTATTTTTCGGGGGGCTTCGGTATAAACATAATAGTTCAGGTTTTCGAGCGTATATTGCTTTTGCGTAACCCATACCGTCCAAAGCCGTTCTGCCATGAATCCGTAAATTCTTTTTTGGTATGTGTCATAGTTGCTGATGTCGATAAGCTTCTCCGCCTTAAACAGAATTCTGAAGAGCCATTTGCAATATTTATCGAATTCGTCCCATGGCATGATGAACATGTTGCAGTCGTAAAAGTAGTTACTGCCAAGAAAAACATCATTGAATGCGTTTAAAAATTCAGGGTAATCGTCGCGAACGATGTCATGGATGATACGCAAATCAGAACTGTTGTGGCAATGCTCGTAGCTGCCTGCAACAGATGCTTTTAGAAACGCCTTGGGGGTCGTGATAACTTTGTTTGCGTAAAGCCAGGATTCAACTTTTTGAGTGTCGAACTTGTAGCCAGAAATATTCTTTACGTCTTTGGGGATGCCGCTTCCAGTGACGCGTTTTTCGTTAAACGCAAAAAAACGGCGGTAGTGATTTAGTCCGATGTATTGCAGGTCGGGATAAAGTTTCTTGATGTTTTTCCATGCCCAGTAAATAGCGGTCAGTTCGCAAAAGCTGCGGTTTTTGCTACTGATGTTATCGCAAGGTTTTCCGTTCAGCTGGTCATCGCGCTGGAATCCGAGACTCGTGTCAGAGAGTGCCGCGCCGACATGTATCGGCAAGAATATATCGTCCTGAGGCAATTCGCAGGGCTTGTGGCAACAGACTAGAATCTTTATTTTGGAATCGTCAAGCATGGGAATAACTTAGAATTTTTCGATGTTCAGGACTTGTTCGATGACAGGGGCCATGTCGTAATACTTGTATTGAGCGAGGCGTCCGCCAAAGATGACGTTTGTCTCTTGTGCGGCGAGCTTGCGGTATTCTTCGGCAAGCTTGTTGTTGCGTTCGTCGTTCACGGGATAGTAAGGTTCCATGCCTTCTTTGTACTCGGTGGAGTATTCTTCCGATACGACGGTCTTTGGAACGCTATAGACGTCGGCGCCGAACATTTCGAAATGTTTGTGTTCGATGATGCGCGTGTAAGGCTGGTCGTGCGATGTGTAGTTGACGACGGCGTTACCTTGGAAGTTCGGCGTGTCTTCGATACGCGTCTTGAAGCTGACGGTGCGCCAGTCGAGTTTGCCGAGCTTATAACCGAAAAATTCGTCGATTGCGCCCGTATAGGCTAGCTTGTTTGCAATCTCTTGCCAGTTGTCTTTGTATTCCGCAAAGAAATCGACGCCAGTGCGTGTTTCGATACCTTCCAGCAGTCCGTCGATGAGCTTGTTGTAGCCGCCGATGGGGATGCCTTGGTACTTGTCGTTGAAGTAGTTGTTGTCGAATACGAGACGTACCGGGAGGCGCTTGATGATGAACGCGGGAAGATCGCGGCAATCTCGGCCCCACTGCTTTTCGGTGTATTCCTTGATGAGCCTTTCGAAGATGTCCTTACCGACGAGCGTGAGCGCCTGTTCTTCGAGGTTTGCAGGTTCGCGACCGTTTAGCGCGGCAACTGCTTCGGCTTTTTGCTCTTCGATTTTCGCATGAGCCTCTGCCGGAGTCGTCACGCCCCACATCTGGTAAAACGTGTTCATGTTGAACGGCAGGTTGTAAAGTTTACCCTTGTAATTTGCGACAGGGCTATTCGTGTAGCGGTTGAATTCGACGATGGAATTCACGAAATCCCATACCTGCTTATTGCTCGTATGGAAAATATGCGCGCCGTATTTGTGGACGTTGATTCCCTCGATGTTCTCGCAATAAACGTTTCCGCCCAGGTGAGCACGCTTGTCGATGACCAGGCACTTTTTGCCGGCGCGAGTGGCGCGGTACGCAAATACTGCTCCGAAAAGGCCTGAGCCTACGATGAGGTAGTCGAATTTTGTCATATTGCTTTGGCGGGCTATTTTTTTCCCGAGTTCTTATGGATAAGTTTTCTGAGGAACGTCCTTGGGGCGAGAGTCAAACCTTTGAAAAAATAATAGAGCTTTGTTTTTGTGTCAACGTAGTCCCATGCGTTGATGAATGACGTGCAGATTTGCCTGCTGAGAATGCGCCGGTCTATTTTTGGAAAATTGCGCTTGAGTTCCATCAGGTGCGCTGGATATTCCTTTATTCTCTGGATTTTTTTTGATTGATCCCATGTGACACCGTTAGGATGTATGCGATAGACGGACATTTTCTTGTTGATACAACGGACTTTGCCTGTGTGGGCGCATTTCTCGACAAGGAACAAGTCTCCGTTCAGAATGTTGAAAATGTTTTTGATGGGGTAATTTATGACTTCACGCCTGTAAACTAAGGATGCTGTGGGGATAGTCCACTTTTCGAAAATTTCTGTAGCGCTGTATTCGCGGTCTTCCATTTGGGGATACACGGAATCGACAGAATCAACTCCGGATTCAGTCTTTATTTCGGCGTCATGAAAAGTCGTAGAATAGTCAGGATGACTTTCCAAGAAATCGATTTGCGTTTGCAACTTGTGCGGGTCTATCCAATAATCGTCCCCTTCGCAATTGGCGATGTACTTGCCTTTCAGCGGGGCGTTTGCGGCTCGTGTGAGGGAACCGTCCTGTTTTTTGTACTGATTCTCAGTTTCATAAACTGGCTTTACAATGAGGGGGAATTTCTTTTCATATTCCCGGAGAATATCTGCGGTTTTGTCTGTAGATGCATCGTCGTGAACAATGATTTCGAACGGAAAATCAGTTTCTTGTATCAGGAACCCGTCCATGGTTTGGGCGATAAACTTTTCGTGATTGTATGCCAAGCACTTTATAGATACCAAGGGATGCTCGGTATCAAGACTTTTCCATTTAGCAGTGATTTCTTCTTGGGTCTTGTTTATCATGATTACAGCTCCAACCCGAATTTTTCCTTGTACAGTTGCTTATAGGGAATCTCTGGATAGAATTCCAAGGAATGCCAGTTGCCGCGCTTTTCTACGGGAGGAAATTCCATATAGTTCCCGTAGTAGATGGTCATCAGTTCGTGATAGCCTGCAGGTACGCGGATGGATATGGATTCGAAGGGAATATCCTTGTAGGAGTCGAAAATGCTTTTAGGGAATATGTTCTTGGAGGGCGCAAATATCGTGGTGACAATGGTTGACCAGTAGCCGGTTTCCGTGCCGTTGTCAGCCGTAGCTTCCTTGTTGATTTCGTTCCAGACGTCAATCGGCTTCATGTTTGGATCAAAGTAATCTTTGATTTTTTGCAAGTCGTTCTCGCTCTTTTCAGGAAAATCTTTGCGCATGTAAGCGGAATTCTTGAGAATCAATTTTTCGATTTTTTGCATGCGAGGTGCAATATCTTTCATGGTGGCATTGTCCAGCGGGAAGATGTCGATGTAGATGCCTTGGTTGAATTTTGCATGCGTGAATGGCTTTACCACCACGGAAGTGTTGGAATTGCGTAAGCGCATGAACGAGTACCCGTATTCAGGATCCGTGACTGTCGATTGCAGAAAATAGGGACTCTTGAATTCGCTTGCCAACTGGTGCAGTTTTTCGTAGTCTTCACGAGGAACGCAAATGTCGAGATCGTCGTCCCAGGGGATGAACCCTTTGTGACGCACGCCGCCCAGCGTTGTTCCGCCATCGGTGAAGTAACGCAGGTTATATTTGTTCAAAACACGAGTCACTTCCCTGTACAGGTCCATTTCGATGGCCCATACTTTTTTCATCTCGGTGGAGACGAGATAATCGTTCCTGATTTCTTCGTCCCAAAATTTTTCAGGGAGCCAACCTTCTTGTTTGATTCTTTCGATTTCGGTCATTTGAAGTTCCGGTTGTAAAAGCTTTTAAAAAGTCGTTAGAATTTGTCTGCGACAAAGAGCCCGCCCGCCATCGGTTCGCTTGGGGTTCCGTCGTCGTGCATAGCTGTTGTGATGTAGAGCTTGTCGCTGGCGATGCACACGGAAGTGACATTTAGGGCCGGCATCGAAAGTTCTCCGACTTTTTTACCATCCTGGTTGTACTTTTCGACACGGGAACCGCCCCAAATTGCGATGTAGAGATTTCCCTGTTCGTCGATATCCATGCCGTCGGGGAGTCCCGCACCTTCTATGGATACGATGTATTTGTCGAAAGTCGCATTTCCGTTTTCGTCGTAGATGTATCGGCCTACTTTGCGAGTCGGGGTGTCGATGAAGAACATGTAGTCCTTGTAAAATCCGATGCCGTTGGAAATGCTTGTGTCGCTTACCAGAACCTTGGCGGTGTGCCCGTCATGGCTGTAGAGCGCGTTCTGCTTTTCCTTGAAGCACTTGTAGCCGGTCGTGCCTAGAAGAAGTCTGCCTTTCGGATCCTTCTTTCCGTCGTTATAGCGAATTTGCGGGTCGCTAATCAAATGGTAAAGGTACGTTTCTTCGCCTGTGGAAATGTTTAGGCGGAATACGCCCTCGTAGGCGGCGTAGATAATATGTTCGCTGTCCTCGAAAACGGCAAAGCCAACTTGTCCACGGGTCTTGAATGTTTTTACGGTCTGCTCGTCCGGATTGATGAGGAATATGCGTTCCTGCTCAATCGAAACGCATAGAATCAAATTCAGGTCTTTGTTGAAGGCTGGCCCTTCTAGCAAAGAGGACTGTGCGTAAAAAACAAGCTTTGGAATGTTGACGGCTGCCATGATTAATCTTCGAACATGTCGATGCGCACTTTGTGCTTGCCACCCATGAAGTCCGTTGCAAGGTAGATGTCAGTAATTTGCTTGCAGAGGTCGAAATTGATAATGCGTGCGCCCATGCAGAGGACGTTTGCATCGTTGTGGAGCCTGGTGAATTCAGCAGATTTTGTATCCCCGCAAACGGCGGCGCGGATGCCTTTCTGCTTGTTCGCCATCATGCTCATGCCGATACCCGTACCGCAAATGAGGATGCCTGTATCTACGCGTCCGCTAGAGACTTCATCGCAAACCTTCTTTGCGTAAATGGGGTAATCGACGGAGGCTGTGGTATCGGTACCGACATTGACAACTTCATAGCCTTTGGATTCCAGATATTGGATAAGGGACTGCTTGTATTCCACTCCAGCGTGGTCTGCGCCAATTGCAATTTTCTTGATCATATTAATCCTTTGGTTAGGAATTGAACAGTTCTTCGTCGCTAAATTTCATGAGGGCCTTGCAAAGGGGAATGTCTTCTTTGCGGGTAATCTTGATGTTGTTTGTAAATCCCTTGGAAAAGTAAATACGTTCGCCGTAATGAGTGCAGACAAGGTCTGCGTAAATGAAATCGTGCTTGTCTTCGGCTTCGGCTTTTTCATAGACCGTGCGGATAAGCTTGTAATTGTAGGCCTGCGGGGTCTGCACACGCATAATGGAACTGCGGTCGAGCTCCTTGAGACCGCTTTTGCCGCCATCTTCGGTAAAAAGCACCGTTTCGTAGCAGGGAATGGCGAGCGATGCGTTTCCCTTTTCGTGGGAGACTCGTAACATTTCATTAATAGCCTGCTGGGGCAGAATGGGGCGGGCTGCATCGTGAATGATTACCTGATCGCTATCTTCCAGCTTGTCCTTCAAAAAGAAGATGGCGTTGCGGGCGGAGTCGTGACCGGTGGTGCCGCCTTCGATAATCCATTTGACTTTGGGAATTTTGAATTCGTCTAGGATTTCCTTGAGATGTTCAATCCAGTCTTTTATGCAAACGATGAGAATCTCGTCAACATTTTCGTTTTGTTGAAATTTTTCCAACGTGTGAACAATGACAGGCTTGTCCTTCAGCGACAGAAACTGCTTGGGCATGGCTCCCCCCATTCGGGTTCCGGAACCACCTGCCAAAATAATTGCTACATGCTTCATTGAAAATCCTATCGTTATGTTATGGGGTTAGGCGACGTCGATGTCCAAAAGTTCCTTCATGAACATTTCCATGTACTTCTTGTCCCAGATGGTGACGCGCAGGAATCCGGCAGAATCACCTTTGCCGCAAAAGATGAGGATCCCGCGATTCTTGAGTTCGTCGGTGATGTATTCTGCGGTCTTGTACTTTGGCGTAATGCAGATAAAGCAGCCTTCCGTCGGAATGAACGAATAACCTGTTTTGACGAGGGCATCCAGCAGGCACTTCTTGCCGACCTCGAATTTTTCAGTAAGTTCGGCGACGACGCGGTCGTAGTTTGCGACCATCTCTTCGGCGACGGCGAGTGCGACGGCATTCACGGTGTAATGCGGCTTGTAATTGCGGATGTACTGGGCATTCTCTGCGCTCGAAATGACGACACCGATGCGGAGCCCCGGCATCGAAAGCATCTTGGAGAACGTGCGGAGAATGACAAGGTTGTCGTATTCATTGAGAAGCGGGAGGGCCGTTTCTTTGTGGAAAAGATAGTAAGCTTCGTCAACGATGACAAGCGCGTTATTTGCCTTTGCCTTGTCGAGAACCTTGCGGATTTCGTCCATGGTGTAGGCGTTGCCGATAGGCATATTCGGATTCACGAGGGAGACAAGGCTTGTGTTCTCGTTGATTTCAGCGAGAAGCTTTTCGATATCGAACGTATAGTCTTTTTCGTAGTGGACGAACTTCGTGTTCATTCCCTGCATGTCCGCATAGACTTTGTACATGCCGAATGTCGGCGTGACGCAAACGAGGTCCTTGCCGGGTTCGCCGAATACCTTGATGACGTAGCCCATGGCGACGACGCTTCCGTCGGTGAGCGCGATGTTTTCTTCCTTGAGACCGATAACCTTGGCGTATTCTGCAGTGAGTTTGGATTCTTCAGGATAAATGGAAAGATATTCCGGCGTGACTTTTGCCATAGCCTTGTCAAAGAGCCATTGCGGGATTCCATCCGGATTTTCGTTCTGGTCTAGTCTTACGTATTTACCGCGGCCTTCGGGTTGGTTTGTGCGGAAGAAACTCTTGATAATGGGATTTACGTAATACATGGCGCTCTTGTCGTATTTTGTTAAATGTGGTACATCTAGTTATTATCCCAAATATAATTTTTTACGGTATGTGCAAAAAAGAGCCTTTGAAAATTAGGCTCGTTTGGTGGGTTTGATGCTTCTGCAAAAAACGCTATAGCAGGGAAACTATTTTTTGGGGGTCGATTCCGAGGTTTTCAAGAATTTTCAGAGCGCTCAGAATGCTTTTTTTATCAAGATTTGCGATGATAATCTTGTCGAATTCTGTGTTTGGAATTTCGTCAAAGTATTTTACGTTTAAACCATGGGCTTGGTAAAATTTTGCATCCTTGTCGAACCATCCTGTGATAGGCGCTATTTTCTTGGCTAAATAGATGGAATAGATATTTTGGCCTACGATTCCGCTGTTGAAAATGGCCACGCGAGTTGTGGGAGCCATGTTGAAAAAACGGTTCTGCGAAGGGTCTTTGGATTCTCCATAGCGAATAATCCTTAGACTGTCGATGTAGCGTTCGATTTGTCCCGTCAATTTGTATTCGGCGGGAGCGTCCTTCAAGGAATTTAGTAGATAATCATTCAACCAACTGATTTTCTCTTTTTCTTTTTCTAGGGAGTCCATGCTTTTCAGCATAGAGAACGCTTTTTGATAATAATGGTAGTTGGCACTTTCGCTAATGTAGAGCGAGTTGGACTTGAGCAGAACAGGGAAAACGACGCATGAATCTTCGCCTACGGAAATGCGAGGATCTACTGCCATTTGGCAATCGTAAAGTAATTCTTTTTTGAATAGTTTATTCCAAACATAAGAACAAATTCCAAAGTAGAAGTATTCGCCTGCGCAAATCATTCTAGGATAAATTTCGGTAATCATTCTATGCTTGTCGTAAAAGCCTGAAGGAATTACGTTGGCGTGCTCGTCGGAAATATCCCCAATGTCTTTAGAAAATCCGGCGGCGACTATATCTACATTGTATTTCTGTTGACAATCTACAAGTTCTTGGATAAAGTCTTCTTCAATCCAGTCATCGCCATCTACGTAAGAGATGAATTGTCCTGTCGATTTTTCCAGGCCGCTTTTACGTGCGTTGACGAGTCCGCCATTTTCTTTATGGATGACGACGATGCGGTTGTCTTTGCGGGCATATTCATCACAGATAACTCCGCAGTTGTCCGGGGAACCGTCATCGACAAGAATGATTTCGATATCTTTGTATGTTTGTGCTAAAATACTGGAAACGCATTTACGCAATTCCGTTTCGACGTTGTAGATGGGGACGATGATGCTTACGGTCGCCATGATGTTAAATCAGTTCTCCACCGTTGACTTTGAATTCGGTCGCGGTTACCATGGATGATACATCGCTGAGCAGGTATATCATGGCAGGAACAATGTCCGTGGGCTCTGTCATTCTGCCCATGGGAATTGCCTTTGCCGCTTCTTCGCGGAGTTCCTTTTCGGTCATGCCTTGGGACTTGCGCAATGCGAGTTCGCCATCTGTAGGCGTCCAGCCCATGACGAGGTAGTTGCAGCGGATTTTGTCTTCGGCATAGTGTCTGCCGATGTGGTTGGAAAGTGTGTAGAGGGCACCCTTGGCGCAGGCATAGGCGGTACGGTCTTTGTTGCCTCGGGTATGGTGCGTGGAGCCCACCAAGACGATGGATCCGCCGCCAGTTTTCTGCATCAGCTTTACAGCTTCCTGACAACAGAAGAATGCAGCCTTGATGTCAATGTCAAAGACGTCATCAAAAAGACTTTCGGAACATTCTGTGAGGGATGCTGCAGGAGTGATGCCTGCATAGTTCACGAATCCGTCCAGTTTTTTGTACTTGTCTGCAACGTAGGCGAAAAGTTCGCGGATGGAACTGACACTGTGCAAATCGGTTTTCTTGAATTCAATTGTGCCCGGAGCCTTTTTCGCGGCCTCGATAATGCTTGTGGCGCTCGCTTCGTCACGACCGGAAATGACCACGTGCGCTCCGTCAGTAGCGCATTGGAGGGCGAGCTGCTTGCCGACGCCTTTTGTACCGCCCGAAATGACAATGACTTTTTTGTTCAGTGAAATTTCCATGGTTTCTCCTACAAGACGTTCAGTAAGGATGGAAGGAGCAGGCTTTCGCCCTCTGTGTCGGTCACGGCGAGGTGGCTTTCAAAATCCTTGAGAATATCTTTGAGTTCCGTTTTGCTATTGCAATGCATGAAGATGCGGAGGAATACTTGACGTTCGGTGCCGAGCATGTTCGGGGTAATTTCGTCGCCGACATTAAAACGGTCAATGACAAAATCCACAGAGGGGTGGTTCTTTACAAAATCCAAGCCCTTGATGTTGGCAATCTTTCCTTCCTTCAGCAGAAACCATACGACGGCGGCGCTTCTGCCGTGCATGTTCGCGTCGTTCTTTTCGCCAAAGTTTCCGCCAGTGGTTTCCGCGTAGTCCATGGAACCGGAGAGGGCGAAGTTCACCAGCATTTTGCGCTGGTCAAAACCGTTCATGTACTTGAGAATCAAGTGGAAACCGCCACCTTGAAGGCGGAAACCGGGATCATAGACATAGAAGTGACCGTCTTCGCAGAATGCGGAAACGTAAAGCACACCGTTTTTCAAACCCAGTTCGTTGAACATCTTCACGTATTTTGGATGTTCGTACTTTACAAATTCATCGTAGTATTTGGAAACGAATACATCGCCTACGCAAATGGGGGTTGCGCTAGTATTTGTACGCAATGTATAGCGGTCCGACAAACTTGACAAATACACATGTCCGTCAACGATGGTATAGTATATGCTTAAATCATCGCATTCCATGTAACGTTCGATTAGGACGGTCTGAGTGCGGGATTCTTTCTTGGCGCGTTCGATGCTACTATCTAGTTCTTCACGATGGCGGCAAAGCGTGATGCCCTTGCCGGAATTGCTGTCGGCCGGCTTGACGATGACGGGAAACTTGATTTCGTCTTTATTGTCAATGGAATATTCGGGAATGCCCTCGATACCAAATTTTTTGCAAGTGTTCTTGAAATGGCGCTTGTTCGTAAAAGTCTTGACTGTTTCTTCGTTGGCGTAGCACGGGACGCCGAGGCGGGCGCAAAGTTTCTGGTACGGTGCAATCAAGGGGTCTGCGACTCCGACAAGGACTCCATCTACATCCTCGCGGATTGCCATTTCGTAAAGGGCATCAACGTCCATGGCATCAATGTTGTAGCTGATGTCGGAAACTTTCTTGGCAGGTGCCTGCGGGTCGTAATCGGTCACGATGGTCGTGACTCCCATTTCTTGGGCCACCCTGACAATATTGGCTGTTTCGGGATTGGCTCCCAGAATAAGAAGTTTTTTTCCTTTTGTGTTCATATCTATTTTAAAGAGTTATTTGTTGAATTTTATTTGGCCTTTTAACCACGTGAAATGTCTGTTTATGATGATGGCGAGTACGGTTGAAATAGTTATGCTTGCAAGGAATACCAAAAAAATTCTGCAACTAACATTTGGTATGTTTAAGATTTTTTTTACGATAAAGTCGAATGTTTTCCACAATGGAATATGAAGCAGGAATATCATAAGTGAATTTTTGCCAAAAAATTCAAGTATATGATTTTTTGAAATTGCTACACTAGCTAAAAAAGCTGCACTTATTCCGACAAGGGCGTTTAAAATAAAAAACAAACTATTTCCATATCGACTCGTATTCATGTCAACATTTCTGTTAGTAAAGCCAACTAGATAAGCTAACAAAATGAATAACGCTATAGATCCAATTGCAAAAAAGACTCGCATTGGTTTAGAGCTTTGCAATACTAGATTCTGCAGACTTTGATTTGTATTGCAGATATGTCCTAAAGCGTAAAAGGAAAATGCGACAAAAGAGGTTGCGATAAGTTGGTTTGGCTGGTCGCTGATTCTCTTGGCGTATATTAGACCGAATATCATTGCTATTGATGCACTTGTTAATACAATGACATTACGTCGTCTGAAATTAGAAAAGAATTTTTCCGATAGCATGTAGTAAAGACATGATACGTATAATAAAGTTCCTAAAAACCAAAAACCGCTAAAGGCAATTGTGTCGTGGTGCTTCTCAAATCCCAATAAGAAAAGAAATCCATAGGAAATGATGTTTAGCGCTTGAAAGAAAATCATCGGGAATAGCAATGTTTTTAGTTTTCCCGAAAGATAAGTTTCATAGGATTTGTCTTTGAACAAAAAACCAGACAGGAAAAAGAAAAAGGGCATATGGAACGAATAAATCATCATAAATAGTTTGTTTTGATTTTCGTATGCAAGGCAGTGCCCTAACACAACAAGGATAATTCCTATACCCTTGGCAACGTCAATAAAATTAAGCCGTTTGATAGATTGTTCCATTTGCTAATGATTATCTCTTGTTGATGATAATGTCTATCACTCGTTCAGCATCAATGTCGCTTAACCCAGCAAACATCGGCAGACATAGCACTTGGTCGGCGAGCTTGTGGGCGATTGGCAGATTCTCTGGCCTTGCGGATTCTAGCCCCTTGTAGGCACTGAATGTGCTGATAAGCGGATAGAAATAGCGGCGACCGTAGATGTTGTGTTCTTTCAACTTTTCGTAAAGGGCATCACGGCTGATGCCGTATTCTTTACTGACGAAAATCGGGAAGTAGGCGTAGTTGTGGCGGACTCCTTCGATATCGTTCTGGTAGCGGATGCCAGGGACATCTTTCAGTGCGGCGCGGTACTTTTCGGCAACAGCTTTGCGCTTTGCGATGGCATCATCCACCTGCTTCAAATTCAAAAGACCGTAAGCGGCGCGGATTTCGTCCATCTTGCTGTTGATGCCCGGTGCGACGACTGTTGTTTCGCCGGCAAATCCGAAATTCTTGAGGTAGTCAATGCGCTTCTTGGTGGCCCGGTCGTGGCAAATCAGAGCGCCTCCTTCAACCGTGTTATAGACTTTGGTCGCATGGAAACTGAGCGTGCTCATATCGCCATACTTGAGAACGGATTCGCCATCTTTTTTCACGCCAAAGGCATGGGCCGCATCGTAGATGATTTTGAAACCGTAAATATCAGCGATTTCTTGAATGCGCTTCATGTTGCAGGGCGTGCCATAGACATGGACAGGCATGATGGCCGTAGTGTGCGGAGTGATGGCCGCTTCGATTTTTTCGGGATCGATATTTCCTGTAGATTCTTCGACATCGACAAATACTGGCTTGAGACCGTTCCACCAAATCGAATGTGTGGTTGCTACAAAGCTATAGGGTGTAGTGATGACTTCTCCAGTGATTTTCAATGCTTGCAGCGCCGTAATGAGCGGGAGTGTTCCGTTGGTGAAAAGGCTGATGTATTCGACACCCAGGTATTCTGCGAGAGCCTTTTCTAGTTCCTGGTGATAGAAACCGTTGTTCGTCAACCATTTCCTATCCCAAATGTCCTGGAGCATGGGGATAAAGTCTTCCAGTTTCGGAAGAAGCGGTGAAGTCACGGTAATCTTTTTGTTTTCGCTCATGGTAATTTACGATTTTTTCTTGTTTAAAAGTTCCAACAGTTCCTTGACTGTTTCTCTGTTAAATATACAATTGCTTGCTATGTAATAGATTGCGCCCACTGCAAAACCAAGGCCAAGTTGAAGGGCGTAATCTTGTTCGGGGAGTATTTGGATAACGCCCAAGCAAATAGCTCCCATTGCCAAAGAATTCAAGAGCGTGGGAATGTACATCTTTAATTGAGGCAACAACCCGGCATTCAACAGTTTGCCTGAATAGTAAGTGTTTACGACTAATCCAAAGATGGCGTTAAACCATTGTCCAAAACACATGGCGATAATGCCGAAGGGTAGAGTAATGCAAAGGACTGTTATTCCCTCGATTTTTTTGATGATTTCCAATTTCAGGAACAAGTCCGAGCGGCCCATGACTTGCAGAATGTTCAGGTTGATGGCGTGTACGGGGTACCACATCTGTGCAATGCAGATGATTTGCAAAATCAAGATGGCGTCAACCCATTTATCCGAAAGAACCAAGAGTATAAGGGGCTTGGTCAGCGCCGCAAGGCCAATCATTAGCGGGAATATGACCAACGTGGCCGTGTTTAGGAACTTTAAATATCCTTTTCGCAGTTTCGCATGGTCGTCTTGAATCCTGCTGAGGACAGGGTAGGTGACTCTCTGGAAAATGCCTGTGACGTTACTCGAAGGGAAGTTCGCAAAATGCGATGCCCTGCTGTAGTTGCCGAGGGTCGCTGCGGAAAAGGCTTTGCCGATAATCAAGTCGTAGATGTTGTCGTACAAAGTGTTCAATAGGCCTGAAGCTAGAAGCTTGGAGCCGAAGCCGAACATGTTCTTGAAAGAGCTCTTGTTGAAAAAAGTCTTGGGGCGCCAATGAACGAGAACCCAAAAGAGAATGACTCTACAAGATGTCGTTGCCATTTGCTGCACTACCAGCGACCAAACACCAAGTCCGTTATACGCACAGATGAGCCCCGCTGTGCCTCCTACAATGGCTCCTATAAAGGTCACCTTTGCAAGCGTTTTGAAATTCAAGTCAATCGTCAGGTTCAAATGCTGGATGGAACCGAACGCTTGAATAATAAGGTTGATTGCAAGAATTCTAAGGATGTCGGTGAGTTCCGGCATTCCGTAGAATTGGGCTATCAAAGGTGCAGAAAGGAAAATGATGCCATAGCAGGCCATGGCCATGAATATGTTGAAAAAGAAAACTGTAGCCTTGTCTGCCTCAGTGCGGTCAAGCTTTCGAATCAGGGCGTTACCGAAACCGCTGTCAATAAAAGTCTGGCTCACCGCAATAAAAACAGTGAGCATGGCAATCATGCCATAGTCATTCGGCGTCAAAAGCCTTGCCAGGAGAATGCCGAATAGAAACTGTACTCCTTGCGTCGAGAATCTTTCGACGGCGCTCCAAAGCATTCCTTTGGCCGTTTTCTTTTTTAAGTCGGAAGACATGGAGTAAAGCTAGTACTTCCCGTATTTATAACCGTAGCCATCGCTGTGGCTGTGCACATACTTGTTGATGACAACGCTTGCATGGGCGGTTGTATTGCCCTTCAAAAGCTGGTTCATTCCGTCCTTGATAGCATCGATGCTGTGCTTGTTGTATTCGATGACCATGACAATCTGGGACGCGACACGGCAAGCGAGTGCTGCGTCTGTCACGAGCATGATAGGCGGCGTATCGACGATGATGAGGTCATATATCTTTTCCAACTCGCTAATCATTGCTGCGTAGTGCTTGGAACCGAGCAGTTCGGACGGGTTCGGCGGCACCATTCCGCATTGCATAATGAACAAGTTCTCGACTTCGGTCGATTTGATTACGTCATCTATGGATACTTCGTTCAGGAGAATCTGCGAAAGGCCTTTACCGCGCTTGATACCGAATTCCTTGTGCAGGCGGCCCTTGCGGAGGTCGGCGTCGATAAGCAAAACTTTCTTGCCGAGTCCTGCATAAAGGGCGGCGAGGTTTACGGAGATAAAGCTCTTGCCTACGCCAGGGATAAGACCGCTGATGCCGATTGTCGGGTTGGAGCCTTCTTCCATGCTGAATTCCAGCGAACTGCGCAAGGCGCGGAGCGATTCGACGGCGACATCGTCGGGCTCAACCACGGCAAGGGGGCGCGTGCCTTTGGTGCCGTTGGGATTGCCTTTCGGGACTTTGGCATAGACGCTGAATCCCGTTTCGCGTTCGATGAAACTGGCGTCGCGAACACCGTTGCTGAACTTGCTGCGGAGCGTTATGATTGTTGTTCCGAGAAGCAAACCCATGAAAAGCGCCGCAAAGACAATGAGCATCTTTTTCGGCTTAATTGGCTGGGTCGTTTCTTCGGCAAAATCGATGATGCGGACGGAACCCACTTCGCCGGCGGATACGAGCTTGAGCTGCTGGATGTTGTTGAGCATCGTCGTGTACATGTGCTTGCTCATATCCACTTCGTTTGTCAGCTTCAATACTTCTTGCTGCGTATTCGGGAGCTTCTTTGTGGCTGCCGTATTGTTGGCGAGTTCACGTTTCAGGTTGTTTTCCTGTTCTTCGAGAGTTTTGATTGTCGGGTGTTCTGGCTGGAACAAACGGACTGCGCTTTGTTTCTTTTGTTGCAAATCAAGCAACTTTTGCTGCAAGACGTTGCGCTTTTCCAAGATGATTTGTGTTTCTGCTCCGATATCGACAGAACCGACCTTGTTGCGGTAGGTGTTGAACTTGAGAAGCGAACTGTCCATCTGCGCTTTGACGTCGGGTAGCTGCTTTTCTAGAAATTCCAAAGTCTTCTGTGCTTCGGCGTTGCGTTGCTCCACGTTCTGGCGTAAATACGTCGTGGCAATTTCGTTGAGAATCAGCGTCGCGCGATCCGGGTAGATGTCCTTGTAGCTGAATTCCAGAATGCCGGTCTTTTTCCCTTTTTCCTTGATGTCGAAAGCCTTCTTGAATGCGGCGATAGCGTCAAGACGTTCCAGTTTGAGAAGCTCGAATTTCTGTCCGGGAGTAGCATCCATGCGGTGGACACAGAAAACGGCGGTGTCGCCCGCATACGGGAAATGGTATGTTGTGCCGACACTTCCCGAGAGGACAACTTTTTTGTTGTGGTCATAAAGGTTGAACGAAGTGCTATCTACAGCTTCGGCAATCCAAGGGACGATTTTTTCGGTTGCGGGTATGCTCTTCCACGGCACTTCGAATTGGCTGAGTTCCATACGGCCTTCGCGATGCAACAGACGGTCCAGTCCATTTACAGGAGTAGCCCTGTACTGCAAGTGCATCTTCTCGACGGCTTCGCCGATGATGTGCCTGCTCTTGATAAGCTCGATTTCTGTTTCGGCAGGGCTTGACGTGGCAAATAGGCTTGGAAGCCCGCCCATCATGCCTACGCTCTTGTTGCTCTTGGATTCAATCTGGAGCAACGCATCTACCTGGTATATGGGACGAATCCAAAGGGCGACGAATACGCCGATGATTCCTGCAATGAAAATGCAAGGAAGCATGATTCGCCAGTTCTTGACGAGATCCTTTAATAAGTCGAAAAGGTCTGTTTCTTCTTTTTTCTTGGACGCTGCCATGTAATAATACCTTAAATATCCGGATTGCCTACATTAAGTTAGAAAAAATAAAGGCCTCAGAGATGAAGAGTTTTTCTGCATTGGGTTCTTATTGACGCTTTTTCCTCGTGCGGATTGTATTTGGTTTATTCTTTTTCTTCGACTTTGCATTTTTCCGAGCCTATTAATTCGGGCGTGCAGGCAAATCCTGCGTCTATTTCTTCTTGGGTGGCGATACTAAGTTTTTCACGGGTTCCTCCTATTGGTAAATTTAACTCTTGCTAAAGTCATAGGAGATTCCACGCGTCTATTTCCTCTTGGGTGGCTAATCTAAACTTGCCGTGGTCGCAAACGTATTTCGTTCCCGATTTTCCTGAAATGGTATAATTTCCACCCTTCGAAGTACATATGGCCGGAGCGACGTCGATGTCTATATCTGTGGCGACATTCCATCCATAGTGTAAATCCCCTAAGCCATAGTAGAAACTTTGGCAGATGTATTTTGTTTTTTTTGTACTGTCTATTGAAATAGGGTATGATAAGTAATATAAATAGTCATCATTAAATTCGTTTACTTCAAATATGGTATCGGAGGCTAGTTCCATGGAGGGGCCTTCTTTTATTGTACCGTAAAGGTCATTGTCACATCCGAAACCCAATACACATGCGGACGCATGGGCTATATTTCCTGACACGTAGCAACGTTTTTTGCATTGATCTTCAAAATGATCAATATTTTCTTGATTGCAATTTAAGCATTTTTCCTTTACGGGGGTAAAATTGCCCCAGTAAGGATTGACTTTTTTGCTGTCGGCGTCATCACTTGGATTGTTGCAAATGCTGGTATATTCTCGATATCTTATGTGCTCCCAATCCCAGGAAAAAATTGTTTCATATCTATTTTGGGGGCTTTCACGTCTATTTTTTTTGCAAATGTAATAGCCTGAGTTATAAACGATTCTAAAACAATCATTATCTTCGGGGGATTCGGGATAGAGTATACATTCAAATTTAGATAAAACCTGCTTTTTGCGACTTTCTGCATATCCAAAATTTCCTACAGTTTTTTCGTTGCACCCTCCAAGAGAGGCTTCGGGGTTCGTTGCTACTCGCCATTTCTCGTTGTCAAAAATATAGACAACATCCGTTATGTTGCCTTTGCGGATAGCGCCTTCAGTTGTGTCTTTCCAACCTAAAGTGTCTAATTCGTATTCGATGGGGTAGGAATCTGTTTGACTGTTTCCGATCGCTTGCCACATCCCATTTTTGCAAATATAATACAAATCGCCGTTGTTTACTTTCGTGTTTTCACGTTTCTTTGTGCAGCCTCCAAAACCGTAATCGCATTCATTGTATTTCCCAGTGCGCCAGGTTGTGTCCGTGTCATCGTAAACTTCGCATTTTCGCTTTTCAGAATCTAGCCAGCGGACGTCACCATCTTTTGCAATTTCTCTGTTTAATGTATCTATATCTGGATGTTCGTCTATTTCCTTTGATGTGGCTATTTTCCATTTGCTGGATCGGCAAATGAAATATTCTTCCCTAAAAGAACTTAATTTATTTCTATTTTCTTTAATTGTGTTTTCGCGTTTGTCGGTGCATTCTCCAAGATCGTAATTTTGTTGCCAAAAATTTTCCACGTATTTTTCAAATGCTGCTAAGTTAACGGTTTGGTTCCATTTTTTTATATAACCCTTGATTTTCTCGAATGCAGTGTTCTTGCTTAAGTAGCTTGCCCAATCGGCAATTTCTGTTTTAACCTCTTCGTCGTTCCAGGTTCCAAATGTTTCAATGTATGATGTAAAGTCTGTTAAGCGGTTATTTAAATTTTCATCAAGGAGGTGACTTTGCAAGAGTACCGATATAGCAAGTAAAGCTGCGCTTTGTTTGTCTTTCCCAAAGAAGTCAATGTTTTCAGCATCATCGAATCCGTCGTTTTCAATATCGAATGCTCTTAAAACTTCAGTTTCTGCTTGTTTTTTCGCGCTTGTCACCGGAATATCTTTTTCATTAGTCAAATACAATATGCGTTTGTACGATAAATGGGTAAGGAAGTTTATGTTAACTTTGTCGTGATTGTCTAAATCCGTGAAGGCGTACAATGTGATACTGTAGGCTGATTTTGCACCAGTAATGTTGTCGATGTAGCGACCATTCACTTTAAACAATGCATATTGTGATTTGAAATCTTCCAATTTGATGGAGTAACTTCCTGAATCATTCTTAATTTTTGTTTCGTAACTGATTCCCGTCTGCTGAAAGTTTGTGTCAAGTTCATAAACAGAAACTGTCGCCCCTTTTTCAAAAGGCCCTTGCGCCATGCCCGAGATTGTTTTGTTGATGACAGAAAGTTTTTCGGCTTTTTCACTAGAGCTACTGGAAGACTTGGAATCCTTGTTTGCTTTTTCGCTGGAGCTGCTAGACGATTTGGAATCCCTGTTAGCTTTTTCGCTAGAACTGCTAGAAATTTCGGCTTCTTCGTTGGAATCACTTGCGGAACTGCCGGAATCATCCCCGCAGGAAACGAGTAAAAACGAAAGGATAAATACAAGAAGGGCTGTGTTTTTCATGGTTTATTCTTTTTCTTCGATACCGCATTTCTTTTGGTAACGCAAGTACGATGTGCAGGCAAATCCTGCGTCTATTTCTTCTTGGGTGGCGATTCTAAGTTTTTCGTCGTCGCAAACATACTTGTTTTTCTTTCCCGAAATGATTTGGCCTTCGAGATCAAAAGTACATTCTGCGGGAAATATGTCGTAGTAGAAATTATTTTCGAGATCTACAGCTTCATGCCATTGCAAACCATCATAATCATAATTATACCAACAGACGTATGTTCCTTTTTGTGTGCTGTCTATTGAAAATCCATTTGTATGTGATTTGATGATGGCGGGTCCTTCTTTTATTGTGCCGATACGGGACTCTGTACATCCGCCTAAGCCCAATGCGCATTCTGAAAAATCTCCTTCGCGCCATCCATTATTTCTTTTCTGTTCCTTTTGATAAAATGGATTTGCTCCATCAAGTACATAGCAGCGTTTTTTGCAGATTTTTTCCCAATAATCGAAGTTTTCTTGTTTGCAGTTTATACAATTTTTTTGAACTATGTTACCCCAATGGGCATCGCCTGCTTTGCTGTTGGCGTAATAGCTGGAGTCATTGCATATATAATCGTAGTAAATGGAGTCCACATAATCTTCAAAGTAACGAACCCTTATACGCTCCCAATAGAACTTGTTCGTGCTTTTAAGGCAAATGTAATAGCCCGAGCTATCCTGTCCTTGTCGTTCTTCTGCGTATCCAAAAAAGCTTACAGATTT
Source organism: Fibrobacter sp. (assembly GCA_017520105.1). Next base: position 4,532 of record JAFWRL010000316.1, on the reverse strand, counting down.
TTCGTTACACCCACCAAGAGATGCTTCAGGGAGTGTTGCTACGCGCCATTTTTTGTTGTCGAAAATATAGATGATGTCCGTTATGTCGCCTTTGCGAAAGGTACCTTCGGTTGTATCTTTCCAATTTGAAGTGTCTAATTCGCATTTGATATTCGTTTCCGAGAAATCAATAGACTCAAGATTGTAACCTTGCTGCCACTGCTGCCAAAAATTTTCCACGTATTTTTTTATTGCTGGAAAGTCAACAGTTTTGTTCCATTTCATAATAAAGCCTTTGATTTTATCGAATGCGATGTCCTGGCTCAACTTACTTGCCCAAATGGCTATTTTTGTTTTAAATCCTTCACGGGCCCAAATTCCATTTTTTTCAATGTCAGACATTAAGTCAGTCAAACTGTTGTTTATGTTTGTATCGAGGAAAGGGTCTTGCATGAGTATTGATATGGCAAGCAACGCGGCACTTTGCTTGTCTTTCTCAAAAAAGTCAATGTTTTCAGCATCGTCGAATCCGTCGTATTCAATATCGAAAGCTCTTAAAACCTCTTTTTCTGCTTGTTTTTTGGCGTTTGTCACAGGAATATCTTTTTTATTGGCCAAATACAATATGCGTTTGTGCGATAAATGGGTAAGAAAGTTGATGTTTACTTTGTCATGGTTGTCTAAATCAGTGAAGGCATACAATGTGATACTGTCGGCTGATTTTTTTCCGGTAACATTATTAATGTAACGACCATCGACTTTAAACAATGCATATTGTGATTTGAAGTCTTTCAACTTGATGGAGTAACTTCCTGAGTCATTCTTGATTTTTGTTTCGTAACGGACTTCCGTTTGCTGAAAGTTTGTGTCAAGTTCATAAACAGATACCGTAGCCCCTTTTTCAAAAGGCCCTTGCGCCATCCCGGAAATAGTCTTGTTGATTATAGTGACTTTTTCGGCTTTGTCGCTAGAACTGCTGGAGGACTTGTTTTTTTTGCTAGAGCTGCTAGATGGCTTAGAATCCTTGTTGGCTTTGCTGCTGGAACTGCTGAAAATTTCGGATTCTTCGTTGGAATCGCCTGCAGAACTGCTGGAATCATCCCCGCAGGAAACGAGCAAAAACGAAAGGATAAAAACAAGAAGGGCTGTGTTTTTCATGGTTTATTCCTTTCCCAAATTCCACCTTCTTTTAAATTTACTAAAATATTTACGATGAAGATAAATTTTTTTGCATTTCCAACATTTGCCGTTGCGTTTACCGCATTGTCCGCAATTTCTTACGCCTACCTCCCCGGCGAATCCGGCTTTGTTTCGCTTGACGGGGCTCATGGGGTATTCGGGAACCCGGCGGGGCTTTCGGCTCTGGATTCCAAGGGCGCACTGGCCTCGTACTATTTTGATGACGGCATCACAGAATTCCGCGTGGGCGGGAACCTGGACCGTTTCGGGGCGGGATTTGAATACCGTTTTGACGGCAAGGGCATGGACGAGTCGCGTTGGAACTTGACGCACGGTTTTCCGCTATTTGACCGCAGCGCTTTTTGGGGTGGCCGCATTACGGCGTTCCGCAGCGCGGATTTCAAGGGGACGGAGTGGACGTATTCTCCTGGTATCTTGATTCGTCCGTTCCGTGCGATTTCGTTGGGCTACTCTTGCGATAATTTGCTTTATTTAGGCCCGCAGTCTATGGAGCGTGTCCACAATGCGGGTGCGACGCTTCGCTTTGGCGATTTTTTCAGTGCCAGTTACGATGTCGAGAACTGGAAGGAACACCGGCTGCTTTTTGAACTTGGCCTTTACGGGATGCGTTTTGGCTTCAAGATGCCAATTCATGGCGACGATGATGAATACACGTTGACGCTTTCTTCTTCGTTTGGCGGGCACTTTGACGCATCTCTTCGCGTGTATGACGACTTCTTGCCGAAGGGCGGAAGTATCGGCTTCCATGCTTCCCGTAATCCGTATGCATCGCGTTCGGCGCAGATTATCCGTGTGCCTTTGAATATGTCCGTGACCGAAGTCGAAAAAAAATATCCGTTTATCGCTCCCACGTCGATCGGACTCATGAAGGTTCGCAATTTATTCGAACATCTGCTTCGTGACCCGGCGGCAGGGCTTGTGGTGCTTGATTTCTCGGGCTATCAGGGGAATATCGCCATTTCGGAAGAAATCAACCGTTATGTACAAAAGTTGAAAAGACGAGGCGGTCTTGTAATAGCCTACATGGACGATGTCCGCCCGTCGTTGCTCTTGGCTGCATCGAATGTGGATCGCATTGTCGTAGAACCGTCGGCGCATTTTACGTGGCTAGGGCTTGGTGGCGGAATCACGTTCTACAAGGGCTTTTTGGATAAGCTAGGCGTCAAGGTAGAATTCCTGAAGCACGGAGAGTACAAGTCGGCGGTGGAACCTTATATGGCTGATTCCATGTCGGTAAATGCGCGTAGCAACATAGAGACTCTTTACAATGACATTTGGGAAATTGTCCGTATGCATGTGGTTCCCCGTATGAAGCGTGGAACGGCTTCTGATAACATGCAATCGCTTGATTCGCTGGCGCAAAAGCCGGTCATTACGGCGATTGGGGCGAAAAAGGCCGGACTTGTAGATACGCTCCTTTATATTGACCAGGTTCCGTCTTATGCGCTAAAGACGTTCTTCGATATCGATGCTCCCAAAGCGTTTTTCAGGACATGGTCTCCGTCGAATACCAAGATTTTTGACGAAAGCTGGAGCCACCGTACAAAGGTCGCTCTCCTAAACATCAACGGGACGATAGATTCCCGAATGGAAGAATCGGTCGTCGAAAACTTGCGGAAACTCCCTTCGACGGGAGCGAAGGCTCTGTTGTTGCGGATTTCTTCGCCGGGCGGGAGCGCTATTGCATCCGATAAAATCTGGGCTGCGCTCAAGAACCTGAAAAAATATGATATACCCATCGTGGCAAGCATCGGAAGCATGGGCACTTCGGGCGCCTATTACATTGCTTGCGGTGCTGACAAGATTATCGCGGAACCGTTTTCCATTGTCGGAAGCATTGGCATTTATGGTGGAAAGATTGATGCGTCCGGCTTGATGGGTAAGCTTGGCTTGCGCAATGAACCGGTGAAGACAAACGATTATGCGGATGCCCGTTCTTTCGCACGCCCTTGGACGGATACCGAAAAGGCTGCTTTGCAGGAATACATGGACGATTTCTATGACCGCTTTACAGGCGTTGTCTCACAGGCGACGGGAATCCCGCAGGCGGTTGTGGATACTGCGTATGGTGGCGGCCGTGTGATGGTCGGTTGGAAGGCGAAAGAGGCCGGACTTGTGCAAGGTATGGGCGGTTTTGACGATGCGCTTGAAGAGGTTCGCAAAATGGCGAATATTTCGAAATCTACAGAAATTGAGCTTGTGCAAATGAATACGGAAGATTCTTTTGTGGTGCCGCTATTGAATGCAAAATCAATCGATGAATTTATACGCGATGCGGAACGCACCCAGTTCTGGGCAATTGAACCGGGGTTGATTGAGAACTACTAACCCTTTAGCATGTCATCCCGGCCTCTGTGCCGGGATCGGTATTTGAACGATGTACCGACCCCAAACCCTCCCTCTAACGACTAATGACTAACTACTAATGACTAAAGACTAGATTATGTTTGAAATAGCTTTAACAGTTTTTTGTTGCCTTGCTGCTTCGGCGTTCTGCTCAGTGACGGAAGCCTCGTTTTATAGTGTGCCGCCTTCGACGGTGGAAATGCTGGAAAAACAAAAAAAATTTACAGCACGTTATCTGAAACATGTGAAGGATAACATCGACCGCTACATTGCCTCCGTGCTCGTGGTGAATACGGTCGCGAATACCGTGGGCGCGTCTTTGGCGACCGCTCTTGCGGTGAAACGTTTGTCGCCATCGGCGGCGATGCTCTTGCCTGTCGTCTTGACGATTCTCATTTTGCTCTTTGGCGAAATCACCCCGAAAACGCTTGGCGTAAAACAGGCGAAAGTTTGCGCTCCGCTTGTTGCCGTGCCGTTTTACTACATCACGAAAATTCTGAGCTGGACGGGAATCATATGGCTTTGCCTTACGCTCACCAAGCATTGGACGCGCGAAGATAAAGAAAAGAAGGACGTGAGCATCGAGGACATCAATAGCCTCGTGAGCCTCGGTCTCCGCGAAGACGTGATTGACAACCAGCAGGCGCTTGTCATCAAGAACATCTTGTCGCTCAAGTCGCTCCCGGTGCGTCGCGTGATGACTCCGCGTCAGGTCGTCTTTTCGCTTTCGGCAGATAGCACCATCGGCGAGACTTTGGACGAACGCGGCAACTGGCCGTTTTCGCGTGTCCCGCTGTACGATGACAAGAAGGACAACTGGCTTGGCATTGTGCTTCGCCGTGACGCTTACAACAAGCTTGCAGAAGGAAAACGCGATGTGAAACTCCGACAGCTCATGCGCCCGATGCAGCTCGTGCCCGACAGCCTCATGACGGACAAACTCCTGCTGCGTTTTCTCAAGCAGCGTGGTCACATGGTAGGCGTAGTTGATGAATTCGGTGCAATTG
>JAFWRL010000315.1 GCA_017520105.1 Fibrobacter sp. | reverse complement strand
TAGACAAGTTCCCGATCGAAGAACGTCATTTCACGGGGGCTACGCTTGGGCTTTGCGAAGAGGCTTACGCCCGCATTTCGCAAGAACTAGACGCGTTTGTCCGTAAGGTTGCAAGCATCGCCGCTGAATACGAAAATATCAACCAAGTTTATCGACTGAATCTTCAGTTGTTCCCTTTAACAAAAAAAGTTCAGGAGGAATCTCATGAATAACGTAATTAAATTCACTATGGCTGCGGGAGTTCTCGCTTTAATGGGTTGCACCGACGACAATGTCAGTGGTGCTGCGATTGAGGGTAATGCTGTTGCTCAAAACAGCAGTTCATCGGATGGCGCAAGCAATAGCAGCTCGTCTAGTGCAGAAGACGTCAAGATCGATATTGATTTTTCGAGTAAAGTCACGTCTTCTGTGGCCTTGAAGCGTATCAGTATTTCCGTTTATGGTGAAGAAGGCATTTCAGCTTCGTGTTCGGCCGGTGAAAAATCTTATGCAGCCAAAATGAAGGTAAGTGAAGGCATTATTGAACAATTCATGGAATTGAAAAATTTTGGCAGTGCCTGCGACAGTGTCCTCAATGCCTTTGTGGCCTCATGTCCCGTCAAGGCTTCTGTATATAATGAAACGAACTACAAGAAATCTTGCGATGAAAAGGGAAGTGTAATAGCGCTTTGCCATGATGCAAGAGCTGTTCCGTTGACCGTATGTACGAATACAGTTCCTGGTTCTTGCACAACAATTCCTGCTGATACAACCGTCGATTTTAATGAAATCTTAAATGATTTTGTGACATCGTCGGATAATATGTGCAATGCGCTTCACGAAGAAGGTGACGATGATGTTGTTGCCCCTGATTCGATTTCGTTTACGTTGGACGAATATACGGCTCAGTTTACGGATAATCCAGAAGAACTATCGTTTGATAGCCATGTACTTGCTTATAATGGCCAAATACCTTTTGACGCCATTTTTGTCACAGATGGAAATGTGGCTACGATGACTATCCCTTCTGATAAATCGACTATTTTGGAAGTTCATGCTTCCGAGATTCCAAGATTTTTCCCGAAGATGTCGTCTATTGCTAAGGAGAAACTCCAGAAAGACGGGTGCAAGACGTATGTCGTTACCGATATCGATGCGGGGCAGCCAACGGGTCATGTACTGACAAGAGTGTCTAAAGGAACTGTTGAAATTACATCTGTTATTCAAGGAGGTTTATTTGCAACTACGAATGCTTATTTCCCTGTGGCCTTCCTTGTTCAGGATTGTGATGGCTTGATTGACGAAAATTCAACAGTGACATCAAAGCTATATACCTCTAAGACTTGGTGCAATCCAGAAAAGATGTCTTCCGATTATAAGGAAATTGTACCCAATCCCGATTGTAAAGTCGGTGCAAACATGTATGTGTCTGCTTATGGCGAATGGCTTCGTACAGATTTTGTAAAATAGTTCTCCTGAAAAATTTTTCTCTCTATAATAATACTAGATTGTTCTCCGTACAATACGGAGAATTTTTTATATGGCTATTTACAATAACATTCTTGAAACGATTGGCAATACGCCGCTCGTTCGCATCAACAAGCTCAACAAGGGCGATGCCGAAGTCTATGTGAAACTCGAAATGTTCAATCCGCTTGGTAGCGCAAAGGACCGCGTGGCGTTGAGCATGATTGAGGCGGCTGAACGCGAAGGCAAGCTCAAGCCGGGTGCTCTCATCATCGAGCCGACGAGCGGAAACACGGGTGTGGGCCTAGCATACGTGGGTGCGGTCAAGGGTTACAAGGTCGTGCTTACGATGCCCGATTCCATGAGCATGGAACGCCGCATGCTGTTGAAATCGCTTGGAGCTGAAGTCGTGCTGACCGAAGGCGCGAAAGGCATGGCGGGTTGCATCGCGAAGGCGAACGAAATCGCCACCGCCAATCCGGGAAGCTTTATCCCGCAGCAGTTCGACAATCCTGCAAATCCCGAAGCGCATTACCGCACGACGGGGCCTGAAATCTGGCGTGATACGGATGGCAAGGTGGACGTGTTCATCGCAACTGCGGGCACGGGCGGAACCGTTTCTGGTACGGCGAAGTTTCTCAAGGAAAAGAATCCTAACGTCTATGTGATTGCGATTGAGCCGGACGATTCTCCGATGATTTCGAAGGGTGTCGCAGGCCCGCACAAGATTCAGGGCATCGGCGCAAATTTTGTCCCGAAGAACTACGACCCGAAGGTGATTGACGAGGTGTATCTCACGAGTACCGAAAAGGCTGGCAATGCCGCTCGCGCTGCCGCCGCCGAAGAAGGAATCTTCGTTGGAATTTCGTCGGGTGCCGCTTTGGAATGCGCTCTTACGGTTGCGAAACGTCCGGAATTCAAGGGCAAGCGCATCGTCGCTGTTCTGCCGGATACTGGCGAACGTTACCTCAGCACCTGGCTCTGGAATACGTAATTGCCACTGCGCGAGACTTTAAAAAGGAAAATGCCGACTCATGAAGTCGGCATTTCTATTAAGTGAGGAATTCTCTTAATAGTTATCTCGAAAGCATTTTGCCGTTGAGCGTTGCAATCCAATGCTTGTCTCTTGCTTTGGCCGGGACCGAGATGTTCGTAATCCCCCTTTCGATTCGGGTCTTGTACAAGACTGCACCGTTCAAGTCAACAAGGGCGAATGTTCCACCCAAATCCGTATGGATTTCAAGTTCATTGCCATTGATGTCATAGAAATTCGTCGGGGACAGTCTGCTGAAATTATCCGAAACGATTTGCGGGATGGTGTCTTTTTTTACGATGGAATCCTTTGGAATCGAGTCTTTCTTAACCGTATCCTGTACGGTGGTGACGGTATCCTTCTGCCAATTTGGTTCATGGATTTCAGGATCGACAGGTGCGGTTACGACGGGTTGTGCCGGTTCCGTAAATCCGAATTTCTGGTCCATCCACTGCATTCTTTCTTTCATCTTCTTGCGGAGATGTTCCACTTCGCCGTCCCAGGTGTTGGCGTTGTTTCCGCCCATGCCCATCTTCATGCCGGAGCTTCCGCTGCCGTTACAGTATTTCATTGGCTGCGGGTCAGAGTCGCCCTGGCCGCTGTTTTGCCCTAGGTTCGGCCAACGCTTGAAGTTTCTGTCGGCTGCGCTCTTCAGATATGTCTTCATGGAATCCAGGTAGGCGTCCATGACTTTGGTGTGCCAAACGCCACTACGGAGCTCTGCCCAGCGTTTTTTCATTTCGCCCTGGTAATCGCTTCTCTTCCACAGTCCGATGAGCCAGTTCGGGGCTTTCAGGCTACCCATGCCGCCCATGCCGAAGCCAAAGCCGCCGCCACCGCCGCCTTTGCTTTCAATTTGCCAGCTGTTGCCTCCGCCGCCCATGCCCATCATGCCGCCATTGCTCATGGCGAGGTTGAAGTCCCACGGCGGGCCAAGAGTCACTTTGCCTTCCTTGAATTCTTTGCCGTTCTTGCCGCCCTTGTTTTTGGGCTTCTACAAGAAGAAGCTGCACCAGTAGGAGTCACCATTGTTGGTGATTTCTTGGTGTAACACGTAGTCAACAGCAGAACCGAGATCGACGTACTTGTCGAATCCATCGCCATTCTTGCCGTTCTTGAACAAAGCTTCAAGGTCGTTCAAGTATTTCTTCAGGTATTCTTCCTGTTCTTTTTGAATGTTCGCTTTCTTGGGATAGTGCAAAATGACGTTCAAACCGTCGGAGGTGTTGAAACCTTCGGCTTGGATGCCGCCCTGGTTGTTGCTGCCGCCGCCGCCGGTATTGGTTCCGACTTTGTCAAATGCCCAAAGGTAACCACCGGTAAGGCTGTCGCCGGCAATGTCTGTTTCTTTGAGCTTGCTGATGTTCACGCGGTACTTGCCGCGCTTGATTTTTTCGACGAGCACATAGACGCCACGATAGACACCGTTGATGTAGAGGTCAAAATGCTTGGTACGTGGGGCATAACGGCCTGCCTGCCTAAAGAGCCAGTAGGCGAGTGCGTTTCTGAGCATGCTCTTATCAACGTATGGACCATGCAAGACCCAGTCGTCGAAAGGAGGAAGTCCGAACAGGCTCACATCCTTGCCTTCGCCCTTTTCGTCGCGAATTTCAATGCTATAACCAGGTTTGGGGAACATGGCGGAAGACTGGCCACGGACCTTGATGCCGATGTCATAGAGGGTCCCCTTGGCACTGTCGGCCACGTTGTTGGTCTTGCCGTCCAATACCCTCATTGTAGCGGGAATTTTGTCGGTGACCTTGTTGTCTAGGCACTTTTGTTTGGTGTCAACGAAAATAATTGGTAAATCGTATGTTTGCGCAAGAGTTAATCCTGCTGCAAAACATGTCGATAAAATGATTTTTTTCATCATAAGAGATGTACACTCCTTTTCCATCTCGTATAAAAATAAACGCACCTATTTTAAATAGATGCGTTTATAAATGTTTACATGCTTTTTTCGTTTATAGTTTTACAACAGTTGTAAATTTTGTGAAAAACAGGAATTATGCTTTTATTCGTAGTCGTGCATATTCGTACAAACCGAGGGAAAGTGCCACGGACGCGTTGTAGGAATGGGCTTCGGGTTTCATCGGGATTCGGAGCACGGCGTCGCACTGTTTTTTGATGAACGGGGGGAGGCCCACGTCTTCGCCACCGACAGCGAGCACTACGTGGTCAGCAAAGTCGAATCCGGCGAGGTTCGTCTCGGTATCGGCGTCGAGTCCCAAAATCTGGTAGCCCGCCATTTTGAGTTCGCCGATGGCGCCTTCGAGATTGTCTGGGCGGCAGATGCGGAGCTTTTCGAGGGCTCCAGCGGAAGTGCGGGCTACGCTCGGGGTGATGCCGCACATTCCCTTTGCGGGGAGGAGCAGAATATCGACTCCTAGGGCGAGGCTGCTACGGATGCAGGCACCGAGGTTACGCGGATCTTCGATGTTTGTCGCGACGGCAATCAGCTTCTTTTCGCCGGTGTCACGGGCCTTGAAAAATTCTTCGCGGACGTCCATCCAGTTCAGGAGTTCCTTCTCGTTCATGAGGGCCACGACGCCGTGGTTCGGACGGGCGTAGCTGTCAAGAATCTTGGAATCGACCTGCTGAACGTGCACGTGGGCTCGCTTGGCGAGTTTCTGGAGCTCGTAGAGTTTCGGGTTACCGGACTTGTGCATGAAGAGTACGCGGTGGACCTGGAGAGGCGTCTTGTTCAGGAGTTCTTCGACTTCCTTGATGCCGCCGACGGCGACTTGCGGTGCTGCATCGGCATCTCCGACTGCAGGGACGACGTTGTCTTGTGCGGCGCGGCGTTGATCGAAATTGCGGTCGGCAGAAAAGTCGCGGCGGTCGCTGTTGAAATTGCGCTCGCTATCAAAGTTGCGTTCGCTGGCGAAGCGGCTAGGGCGATTTTTAAAATCGTCGCGGTCGCGGCGGAGGTGTGCCTGGCTTCCGATTCCACCACGACGTGGTGTGGGTTCTTCGTCCGGGTGTTCGCGGTTGAACCTAGCCTCGTCGAATGTGGGGCGGGCTGTTCGTCCGAAGTGGCGCTTGCGATCGTTTCCAAAACCGCGACGGCTGTCGTCATTATTGAAACTCATTTTCTGGATTCTCCATGAATTGTTAAGTTACTAGAATTTAGTTACTAGTTACTAGTTACTAGTTAATAGTTGCTAGAGATTGCAATAAAAACATTTCTAGTAACTCCAAACTTTAAACTGCCACGAAGTGGCTCTAGTAACTTAGAACTCGGAACTGTTTACTTGTCTTAAAATTTAGAATTATAAATGCGCGGGGTCCAAAAATCAGTTAATATCTTTCTCTACAGGCAATCACCGTGTGCATCTTCACGTCGGTTTCCTTTTGCTCGAGAGGTTCCTTTGAAAGTTGTGCCGGCGTCATGATGCCCGCCTTGAATGAATTGGGGTACTTTGCAAGGAACCTGTCGTAGTAACCCTTGCCGTGTCCCTGCCTGCTGCCGTCCCAGTTGAACTTGACGCCTGGAACCAGGAACACCGGAATGTCACCTTCGAACTTCTCGATACCTTCACGCGGCTCCATGATTCCGTAATGCCCCTTGACCAAATCCTTCTTTAAATTACTGATTTTGTAAAAGTGCATGATGCCGTCGCCTTCGCTCTTCGGGAGCAGGAGGCGGCCCTCGATGGCAAGTTCCTCGAGAATGGGCAAAATATTCGGTTCGCCCTTGAGCGGGTAGAACGCGGCGACGTTCCTTGCATCGTGGTAGCCCGGGATGTCATGGATTTCCTGCCACGGTTCCTTGATGATGTCTTCGCCTTTTTTCATGCGACGCATTTTCAAGAAGGACTCTATAATGGAACTGCTGCCGAAAACCAAAAAAACAAGAATTACAATAACGATGGACGCTGCCATTTATAACCTTTATTTTTTGAGGCTCTATTCTTCTTCGCCGATGCGTTTCGCCGTCGGCAACTTGTCTCGCAATATTTCGTTCCAGATGTTCTGCTGCCAGTGCATCAGGTGGGCTTCGTCGTAGCGCATCTGCCATGGGATGTTGCCCGGGGCCGCAAGCCAAATCAACTGCGACTTGTTTGCAAGGAGTGCCGCGTCGAGTTTCAGCTCTTCGGCCTTTTCGTCGCGCCACGTCTTGAGGGCGTTGAGTAGGTCTGAATGCGGAATGACTGGCGGGGGAGGTGCCTTGGGCAGCCGCATCGGCCAATCGCTTTCCGGAACAGAAACTGCGGTACGCAACATGTTGAGGAACGATTCCAGACGGTCGCCCTTGAAATTGCGGGGGAGCTTGGGCAGGAATGCTTCATCGACGTTCGGGAAATGCGCCTGCTGGGCGTTCACGATTGCGAGCATGAGTTCCGACTGCATCACCTTGTAAGGCGGACGGTCGAGTTCTTCGGCCTGCTTTTCGCGCCATTCCCACAAATATTTGAGGATGTTCAAGGCGCAGGGACCGTAGATGCTCGAACCCGTGATTCGCCAGGGGTCCTTTTTGGGGCCGTTCGGCTGCTTGGCGTGTTCGATGAGCGCATTGCACTGTTCCGTAAGCCAGTCCATGCGTCCGGCTTGTTGCAATTTTTCGGCTAGAATTGCACAAAGTTCGTGAAGGTAGAACGTATCATGGATGGCGTATTCGCACATGTCCAATGAAAGAGGTCTAATCGTCCAGTCGGCTCTCTGGTTTTCTTTCTTGAGCTCGTCTCCAAAATATTCCTTGACCAAGTCGGCAAGCCCGAGGTGCTGCTCGCCGAGAATCTTTGCGGCAAGCATCGTATCGAAAATGCTTTTGGGCGAAAACCCGTAGGTCTGCCACAACAATCTCAGGTCGTAATCTGCACCATGGAAAATCAGCGTCTGCATTGCACGGGCTTTAAACAGCGGTGCAAGGTCCAGTCCACAAAGCGGATCCACAATGTAATGGTGCTCGCCAATGGTAATCTGGATAAGACAGAGACGAGCCGTGTAATGGTACATGGAGTCCGCTTCCGTATCGACAGCGGCCATGTCGAACTGTTCCAAATCAAGAAGCAAGTTCGCCAGCGATTCTTCGCTATTTACCAGTATGTATTTCTCGTCTTTAATCATTTGACATGGAAATGTAATAAAAGAAATTGAAAGCGCGCTGTTTTTGCCCCGAAATTACCCCAAGACGGCACTTTTCATGCGTAAGTGTGCAATAACGCACAGTGAAATTTTCCTAAATTGCACCCCATGAAAAAGATTTCTCTTACCGGTATCAAGCCGACGGGCACTCCCCATCTCGGCAATTATGTGGGCGCAATCCGTCCGGCTCTTGAACTTACAAAGACTTACGACACGGTCTATTTCATCGCGGACTATCACGCTTTGACGACTGTGCAGAACGGCGCCGAAATGCGCGCGAACATCTACAAGGTCGCGGCCACTTGGCTTGCTCTCGGTCTCAACCCGGAAGAATCCCTGTTCTACAAGCAGAGCGATATTCCTGAAATTTTTGAACTTAGCTGGGCTCTCAGTTGCTTCACGCCGAAGGGCTTTATGAACCGCGCTCACGCTTACAAGGCGAAGGTCGAAGCGAACACCGCCGCTGGTGTTGATGTGGACTCCAACGTGAACATGGGGCTTTACTGCTACCCGTGCCTCATGGATGCCGACATCCTCATGTTCAGCGCCGACATCGTGCCGGTGGGCAAGGACCAGAAACAGCATGTCGAATTTGCTCGCGATATCGCCATCAAGTTCAACAAACACTTTGGCGAAGACGTGTTCACCGTTCCGGAACCGGTTTTCCAGGAATCCACCGGTGTCATCCCGGGCCTCGACGGCCGCAAGATGAGCAAGTCTTACGATAACTACATCGACATCTTCCTTGAACCGAAGGCTCTCAAGAAGCGTCTCGGCAAGATTGTGACGAACTCCCAGGGCATCGAAGAACCGAAGGATCCGGATACTTGCAATGTGTTTAAGTTGTATAAACTCTTTGCAACGCCGGAACAGACCGAAGCTCTCGCGGCCCGCTACC
>JAFWRL010000314.1 GCA_017520105.1 Fibrobacter sp. | reverse complement strand
GTGGGCGTACGAGACTTGAGGGAAGCTGTCCTTAGTACGAGAGGACCGGGACGGACGGACCTCAGGTGTACCGGCTGTCGCGCCAGCGGCATTGCCGGGTAGCCATGTCCGGATTGGAGAAACGCTGAAGGCATCTAAGCGTGAAGCCATTCCCAAGATCAGGTCTCGCGGAGGCAACCCCCTGAAGGGCCGTCGGAGACTACGACGTCGATAGGCCGCAGGTGTAAGCGTGGCGACACGTTGAGCCGAGCGGTACTAATAGCCCGTGAGACGCTTTTCCTTTCTTTCAACGATTCGGTTCGTCTGTCCGCGTGGGCAGCCCGGACCCGCCTGGCTTCGGCATTCTGGCGATTGCGGTAAAAGTTCAGGTTTCCATGCCATAGATATTGTTTCAGCGGTTATCGAGTGGGGGTCATACCCGTTCCCATCCCGAACACGGAAGTCAAGCCCCAGATCGCCGATGGTACCTGGTCCTCGGATCCGGGAGAGTAGGTCGCCGCTGGATTCTCGCCCCGCTTGCCGGAACACGGCGAGCGGGGCTTTTTCGTTTTTTGCTTGTCACCCCGGATTTATTCCGGGGCCGACCTACTCAGAACCCCTCGCAGAAACGTTTTCCCTCGCGCTGTCACTCCGGCAGGCGCTCGCTTTTTTACAATATTCCAAGTTGGGACATTGACAAAAAGTCCATAAAAACAAACAAAAATGATACAATTACAGAGAATTCTTTTTGTAGCTTATAGAATGTAAGGCAAGCAATGTTGCGGGGCCTTGGGGTAAGAGGATAACTACTATGGAACACAACGAAGTTGAAGTCAAGAAATTTGGCCCGATTGTAGAGACTATTTGGGGCATCTGTCTTTTGGCGATGAGCGGTGTCCTAATTTTTATCGGTGGCTAAGTTTTTTTTCGCCGATATAAAGAAGTCTGTCTGTGTTAGAGACGGACTTCTTTTTTAACGAGTTGTTTTTCGCAATAATTTGTGCTGAATCTACTGTGACTTCTGTTTGTAATGTCGTTGACGAGTCTTTCTTTTTTGCACATGATAATTCTGTATTTGAATATAAAATACTAAAAAAGAAAACAGAGCCGAGACGGACTCTGTTTCTTTTATTTCTATAAGAATTTTTATACTCTACCGAAGCGTCGGGTCTTGCGGAAGGGCTTGTCGCCAAAGCTTCTTTCGTCGCGGTCCTTGCGGAACGGCCTGTCTTCGAACTTGCTTGGCTTGCGGTCAGCGAATTGGCGTTCGCGGCGGGCCTTGCGGTTTTCAAAAGGCTTGTCTCCGAAGCTGCGTTCTCCTCGTTCACCACGGTCCTTACGGAATCCGCCACGGCGTTCCTCATCGCGGAAACCTCCCTTGCGGTCGCGATGGAAACTGCGGCGTTCTTCGCGGCTGGCGTGCGGTCTTGTTCCCGGTGCAGGGCCCTCGGGCGGTTCATCGGTCATCACGCGGAAGCGGGCGTCGTTGCCGCGGATGGTCATTTCGGACAAAATGTCGAGAACGTCTTGTGGGAGCGTGTTCGGGAGTTCGACGGTACTGAACTTGTCGAAAAGTTTGATGCGACCGATGTTGCTGCTGCTGATATTTGCTTCGCCAGCGATTGCGCCCACGATATCGCGCGGGCTCACGTGATCGATGCGGCCTACGCCCAGGTAGTAGCGCAGGTAGCCTTCTTCGACGCCGTTCATGCCTTCCTTGCGTTCTTTTTTCAGGCGTTTCTGTTCGTCGCTATTGAGACCGAAGTTGTCGTCGTTTCCGATAAAGTCTCTACCGCTACGCACTTTTTCACGGCGTTCCTTCGGGGCTTCGAGCGGCGGGAGGTTCGGGAAGAGCGGCTGTTTTTTCTGGTACATCTTGATGACGGCAGCGGCAATGTCTTCGGCGGTCATTTCGTTTACGGTACCGTCTTCGAGGACGACTCCATCCTTCATGTTGCAACCGTCAGCGACGAGTTCGCGAACGAGTTCCTTGAACTGGTCGAGTTCGCCATAGCTTACGACGCTTTTGACTTTGGCCTTGAAGGCTTCAACGCGCTTTCTGCTAATTTGTTCGGAGGTCGGCATGTCCATCGCTTCGATGGGCTGACGGGTTGCCTTCTCGATAATCTTCAGCATACGGCGTTCGCGCGGCGTCACGAAGAGGATTGCGTTGCCGCTACGGCCTGCACGGCCTGTACGTCCGATGCGGTGCACGTAAGATTCTGTGTCGTAAGGAATGTCGTAGTTCACGACAAGCGAAATGCGGTCCACGTCAATACCGCGGGCGGCGACATCTGTTGCGACAACGATATCGAGCTTGCCCATCTTGAGTCGGTTGATGGTGCGTTCACGCATGGACTGGGCAAGGTCTCCGTTGAGCGGAGCCACGTTGAATCCGCGGCTTTCTAGTTTCTCTGCCACTTCGGTGGTGTTCTGCTTGGTACGCACGAAAATCAAGACGCCGTCAAAGTCTTCGCCTTCGAGCACTCGTGCAAGTGCTTCAATCTTGTGTTCGTTCTTGACCGCCAAGAAACGCTGGCAGATGTTTTCGACCGTGGTCGTTTTGCCTTCGATGCATGCTTCTTCGTAATCGCCTAAGTGCTGGTCGATAATCTTCTTGACGCTATCTGGCATGGTGGCACTGAAGAGCGCGCGCTGGGCATCGTTTGGAATCTCTTTCAGAATCGTATCGACGTCTTCCATGAAGCCCATGTCGAGCATTTCGTCTGCTTCGTCAAGAACGATGGCCTTGACGGCTCCGAGTGAAATGGAACCGCGCTTGATGTGGTCTATCAAACGTCCCGGAGTGGCGACGACGATGTTTGCCTTGCGTTTGAGGGCTCGCAACTGGATGGAAATATCCTGACCACCATAGACCGGAACAACGCTGATGTTCGGCATCTTGACTGCGTATTGCTGAATGGCGTCGGAAACCTGGATGGCGAGTTCGCGAGTCGGCGTGAGCACGAGCATGGATGTTTCGCGGTTGTTGAACTGGATGCGGGAGAGGAGCGGAAGTGTGAATGCCGCTGTCTTGCCTGTACCTGTTTGAGCTGTGCCGAGGAGGTTTACGCCCTGCAAGAGGACCGGGATTGCCTTTGCCTGGATGGGCGAGGGCGTCTCGTAGCCGGCGAGTTTAACTGCTTCTAGAACTTCCGGTGATAGTCCAAGATCATCGAAGGTCACGAGGGATTCGTCGCCGATTTCTTCGTCTTGTTCCTGGAATGTTGCTGCTGTCGGTGCGTTCGTTGGATCCGTTGATACGTTTGTGTTCTCGTTGTCCGAGTTGAGTTCGACTTTTTCTTCGATTATTTCTTCAGCCTGCTTTTCTGTAACAGTTTCTGCAATCGGTTCTTCGTTTATTGCTTCGGCGTCATCGATGAAATCGACCTTTTCGCCTTTCTTGATTTTAGATTTTGCGCCGGATGCGAGAACTTCGCCGTTATCGTCAACGACAACGCCGTCTGGATTCGATGCGAAAAACGCGGCTTCGTCAGCTTGGTCTTCGTCTGCGCCACCTGCGATAGCGTTCAGGAATGCATCTGCTTCGAGTTGCATCTTGGAATTGAGTTTGTCATCATTATCCGGAATATCGTTTCCCGGAATGCGAGAAATATCTTCTGCCATAAGTCGCCTTCGGGATCCGTAAACTTCATCTGCAGCACATGCCGCGTCATCACATTGCTCGAAACGAGCATTCAATAAGCCCCGAAGTGCACTCGCACTTATAAACCTGAAGTCTGTTGGGTCCCCTAAATTTTGCGCCAAATGTAGAAAATAAAGGGGTAAAATCAAAGGTTTTTTAAAGGGGTTGTGACGAAGTAATAAAAAAGAATGTTATGGATGTTCGTCGGACTGCTATAGACAGTTTGAATGGATTTTACTATATTGTGCAAACCTCGGAGAGATGCCAGAGTGGTCGAATGGGCCGGTCTCGAAATCCGGAGTCTGTCACAGGACCGAGGGTTCGAATCCCTCTCTCTCCTTTGAAACAAATAAGGAACCCCTTGTGGGTTCCTTATTTGTTTCAGTAGAATGAAATAAGGATGAGAACCCTCGCAGAGGGTTCGACAAAACCCGCGAGAGCGAAGCGAACACAGCGGGTTTTGAGATTACGGCCCATGGCCGTAACCCGAAGGGCAAGACGTGAAACGAAGTGAACGTCTTGTCTCATCCCTCTCTCGTATTGGAGAGAGGGTGATAATAATAGCGAAATGAAAAGAGCGTAAAGTCTAATCCCTCTCTCGTAATGAGAGAGGGAGAGAGACTTAACGAAACGAAGTGAGTCCGTCGTCTAATACCTCCTCTCTCCTTGGAGAGAGGGAAAAGTGAAGGAACAGAATGTGACTGAGCCGTCTAATCCCTCTCTCTCCTTTGAGAGAGAGGTAGAATCTCTCTCCTTTGAGAGAGAGGTAGAATCTCTCTCCTTTGAGAGATAGATAGAATCGCTCTCCTTTGAGAGAGGGAGATTTAACGAAACCTCACTCTCCTTGAAAAAATATGCCAACTCCCCAATGAAGGAGGTGGAAATTTTTCATTGAAAATTCGGACTTATGGAAAAAAACAGGTGCAACCCCCCTTTTGCTGAGCGACGAAATGTAAAAAAGACATGCTTCCTCTGAAAATTTTGTGCGAAAAGTCATATTTTATGGTAAAAAAATGAAATTTTGTAATAAAAAAGTATTCTTTCGCCAAAAAATTTGTTATATTTATTCATGAACTTATCAGAGGGGGAGCTTTGATTTACTGTTTTTACATAAGCAAAGAGCTTTCTCTAATTTGAAATCGAAAATATGAATATTAGGAAACCGATAAATCGGTTCTTGGTGCATTTGGAGTTTATTCAAAGAGTCTCTCATTCCAACTCGTTAAATACTGCCTCCCTCCTTTCGAGGGAGGCTTGCCGTTTTTATGGGCAAAAAAAGAAGACCCTGCATTCGCAGAGTCTTCCTATACCCTTGGAATGGTTTTAAAAAACAGCCCAACTTGCGTTGTGCTGTTTTTATACCCCTTGACGCGGTTTACTTGGGACTATAAAAAAGGACCAACCTTGCGGTTGATCCTTTTTATACCCCCAAGCGGTTTTGAACCGCTGTTGCGGGAATGAAAATCCCGAGTCCTAGGCCACTAGACGATAGGGGCGTTTTGTGTGAGGTCAAATATAGGATTTTATTCAATATAGTCAAGGGTGGATTATGAAAATTTTTGGATGTGGAAAAAAACGAGGTTTACTTGGTGCTATAAAAAAGGACCAACCTTGCGGTTGATCCTTTTTATACCCCTTGACGCGGTTTACTTGGGGTTATAAAAAAAGGACCAACCTTGCGGTTGATCCTTTTTATACCCCTTGACGCGGTTTACTTGGGGT
>JAFWRL010000313.1 GCA_017520105.1 Fibrobacter sp. | reverse complement strand
TTCCGATAAACATCCGAATCTGGTGCCGCTGTATGATGAAATTTATAACAAAAAGAACCGCAGCTATTTTGAAGCGTTGGAAAAGAAAGCAGAAGAGCTGGCTAAAAAGTATGATTGCAGGTTTGTTGATATTGAAACTCCGTATGAGAGAGTAGAGAAAGGACATCCAACAATCGTAGATTACTTTTACCACGAAGAAGTAAGAGGAACTGCCAATAGTGGAAAGAGAAATGTAATTCATAATCCTTGATGGAAGAATAAACCGGAAGTTAATCGCACAAATTCCAGTTGCGGAGGTAAAGATGGTAATAATTATAACGGGAGCATCCCATGTCGGGAAAACGATTCTGGCACAACGGATGCTTGAGAAATACAAATACCCTTATTTTTCAATTGACCATTTGAAAATGGGACTTATTCGTAGCGGCATTACTGATTTCACCCCAGAAGACGATGATGAACTTACAGACTATCTTTGGCCAATCGTTCGAGAGATAATAAAGACTGCTATTGAGAATGAGCACGTGAACCAGATCGAATTGCATCCGTTCTTTTCGCAGTATGCCGCCATCGAAAACATGAAGGGCTACGGCACCGTCCCGCAGGCTTGGGCACCGCTCGCCGAAGGCAAGCACGGCATTTTCACGCACCCGCTCCTGAGTGCCATCGGCGAAAAGTACGGCAAGACCGCCGCCCAGGTGGCTCTCAAGTGGAATGCCCAGCGCGGGGTTTCCATTATTCCGAAATCCGTTCATAAGGAACGCATGGAACAGAATATTGACATTTGGGACTTTTCACTTACCGCCGAAGACATGAAGCAGATTGATGCTCTGGACATAGGCCATAGCGAAATCATCGACCATAACAATCCCGAAGTTGTCAGGTATATTCTCTCTGCAAAGTCGGAATAGGGGGAGGAATGCGGGAAAAAAGGGTCTTTCCCATGGTTTTGGCCTAGGAACGGGTACGGTTGCGGAAGGGTGGCTTGACAAGGCTGTTAAATTTTGGGAATTTGTAGATAATCGATGAAAAAAGTTCTGACGACATTCAAGACGGTATTGCTTTCGCTCGTGTTCACGACGGTGGCGTACGCCGCGGATCCCTCTGCCGAATTTCCCGACAGCGTAAATGTTGCCGATGCTCATGCCGAAACGCCTTCGATTGATTCAACAACCGTGGATTCCGCAGCCATCGATAGCGCACAAAAGCTTTCCCCGTTCGATCATTTGGGCCACAACATGCTGCTGAGTGTGTTCGGCTGGCCGCTCGGGTTCCACATCCTCGGCGGTGCGCTTACGTACAAGTTCTCGATGGAAAACAACGACCTGATGGTGGCCCGTTTTGCAGCGCGTCAGGATCAACTTGTTTACGGCATCGCATTCACTCCCGGCATGATGATGGGAACGTTCTTCCCGATCCTTGTTCCGGGCTACATGTACTTTATCAGCGACAACCGCGCGCTGAACAACACCGGTGCCGTCGCCGTGCAGGCCACCGCCGTGGCGTTCCTCTACAACAACATCCTCAAGGCGATTTCGGCTCGCGAGCACCCTGACGCGGAACTCAACAGCGGCGAGCGTTCCCGCGATTTCAAGTGGGGATTTTTTAGGCGCGGAGTCTTTTACGGCTGGCCCTCGGGACATTCCATGACCAACGCGGCCATGGCCATGAGCATCGCAAGCTTCAACCGTGACAAGCCCCTCGTCGTGGCGGGCTGCGCCCTGTATGCGGGCTATATCGCGACAAGCATGGTGCTCGGCGCAAAAGGCGAAGCCCACTGGTTCTCCGACGCCGTCGCAGGAACCCTGATGGGAGCCTCCATCGGCTGGTACATCGGCAGCGTGTTCTATAAGGAAAAGGTCGGCGAAAAGCAGACCCCGCCCAAGGTCACCATCGCCCCGCTATTCTTTGACGACACCAAAGGCGCCGTGCTCAGCGTGAGAATATAAGCCAAACGCCTGGTACACAACTTTGTGTAACGATGAAAGAGAAAAAATGCATAAACCTCTTGACAATCGTGTTCTGGTAATTTATATTTAGTGTACAAGTGCGTAGAAAGTTGTGTGGCTCTGTCGGGCTATTCCGTACGCCCGACCTCGGCTAGCAAAAAATCCTCAATCCATTTCTTTTAGGTACTTGCTTTCCTAAAACTGATGTGATACACTGATTTAATCCAGAAAAGGAGTAAAAAATATGCGGCAAGGTATTCTTAAATAAAACTATAATCAAATAGTGGGAACAAAGGATTATGATAGCTCCTTTTGTAGGGGCTTAGTTTTTTGTACCCAATTTAAGAATACTTTT
>JAFWRL010000312.1 GCA_017520105.1 Fibrobacter sp. | reverse complement strand
GTTCAGCAGGCGGCCTTCGGCGAGCACGAGGATGCTGTGGCCGTCGGGGAAAATCCATTCGTCGTACTGCGGCTTGATTTCGTTACGCTTGATGCCCGGAATCTTCTTGAGGCCGGCCATGTCGATTTCGTTGTCGAAGTGACCGATGTTACCCACGATGGCGCGGTGCTTCATCTTGCTCATCTGTGCTGCGCTGATGATGCCGGTGTTGCCGGTGGTGGTCACGAAGATGTCGGCGTAGCTCACGACTTCGTCGAGTGTCTTGACTTCGTAGCCTTCCATGGCGGCCTGCAGAGCGCAAATCGGGTCGATTTCGGTGATAATCACGCGGGCGCCCTGACCACGCAGAGACTGGGCGCAGCCCTTACCCACGTCGCCGTAGCCGCACACGACTGCGATTTTGCCAGCCATCATCACGTCGGTGGCGCGGTTGATGCCGTCGATGAGGGAGTGGCGGCAGCCGTAGAGGTTGTCGAACTTGGACTTCGTGACGGAATCGTTCACGTTGATTGCCGGGAACTTCAGGCGACCGGCCTGGGCCATCTGGTAAAGGCGATGCACGCCGGTAGTGGTTTCTTCGGAGACGCCCTTCAATGCTTCACGGGCGCGGGTCCACTGTTTGGGGTCCTTCTCGAAAATCTTCTTGCAGGTGGCGAGGAACACGCCCCATTCTTCGGAGTCGGTAGCCGGATTGAATTCGGGCACCTTGCCGGCATCTTCGAATTCGGCGCCGCAGGTCACGAGCATGGTGGCGTCGCCGCCGTCATCCACAATCAGGTCCGGAGTCTTGCCGTCGGGCCACACGAGGGCGCGGGCGGTGTTTTCCCAATATTCTTCGAGGGTTTCGCCCTTCCAGGCGAACACGGGCACGCCCTGCGGATTTTCCACGGTGCCCTTCTTGCCGACCACGACGGCGGCGGCAGCGTTGTCCTGCGTGCTGAAAATGTTGCAGCTGACCCAGCGTACGTCTGCACCGAGATCGACAAGCGTTTCAATCAAGATGGCGGTCTGCACGGTCATGTGGAGGCTACCCATGATGCGGGCGCCAGCGAGCGGCTTCTTGCCGGCGTATTCCTTGCGGAGAGCCATGAGGCCCGGCATTTCGGTTTCGGCGAGGTCGAGTTCCTTGCGGCCTTCGATCGCAAGGTTGATATCCTTAATTTTGTATTCCATAATATTTCCTTTTTGGCACGGGCTTTGTGGCGATTGTTTGTGAAGCCTCAAACCGTACCGGCTTATTTATGCGTAAATATAGTTATATGCATAAAAAGAGTCAAGCCGATTGTGCCGCTGAATGTGCTGAAAGGTCATGGATTTTTGCCTCTGGTTCAAGCTTGCTTTCGTGGCAATTTTGCGAAATGGCGGTGAAAACGGGTGTTTGGGGGTTGATTTCACCGCCACTTTGATATGTTGTATGTGCAAAAAACGCAAAGTGGAGGCCTTATGGCTACTTTTTGGCGGTGAAAATGGACTTTTTTAAGCGGCTTTCACCGCCACGCGGCTTCGGAGATTCCGCTGAACGGCCTTTTTTATTGCTGATAACGTAATTTTGGCGGTGAAATTAGACTTTTTTGAGCCGTTTTCACCGCCATTTTTCGATTTTTCCCGTTTTTCGCCAGCTATTCCATGAAAAGCATGCCGCGGAGACGCAGCCCCCTTTCTCGTTCGTGTTTTTCGTTTTCCCATTGGCCGAACTTGATGAATTCAACTTCGAATCTGGCGCCTTCGGTTTCGAGGACTTTTATGTCTTTGTCAATCCAGCGTTGCTTGAACACATGGAAACTGAAAACCTTGCTGCTTGTCGAATCGGTGTCCTTGAGCGGATAATCGAAAAACAACGTGTCGTTCCGGGTTACGAATTCTTCGTCTTTGAACGTGTAATTCACGAAAGCTACTTTGCTGAAACTTTCGGGCATTGTGTGGATTTTGTCGTTTTTAACAGTTCTGATAATTGTGCGGTATTTTTTGACGATGTCCGCTAGGTTGCTTTCTTTGGGAAAGTACTGATAAAGTTTTTCGTCGTTTCTGGAATGGAGTTCCTTCACTTGGTAGGCGGTGATACTCGTTTTTTGCCCGTCCTTTTCCCAGAGGTTTGAGAAAAATTCTTTTGCGTCTTTTTCGCTGAGAGGGAATGTGCTGTAACCTTCGGTGGCGAGGGTTTCCTTGATATTCTTTAGCCATGCGTTGCGGGTGATGGTGGGGCCGATAGCGAGAGACACTAGCATCAAGCATGAAATGATGATAACATATTTAGATGGAATGATTTTAGGGATGCAATCAAGTATAGCGCAAATGCAAATGATAATGCATAACGTTAATGCAGTAATTCGATTTTCCGTAACGCTGTATTCAGAAAATTTTTGGATGATTGCGATGGTTGCCGTAACGATAGGGATAAAGTAAGTGCATGAGAGAATTCTGGCGATTTTCTTTTCGGAAGAAGGTTCGGAATTTATCAGTGCAGGATAATATTCGTTTTTGATTATGTGTACCAAAACTAAGGAAATTATTGCTAGATAAAAAATTGTTCTTGTTGAAAATGACCATTGCAGCAAGGCTGCGATATCGTAAAAGTGAACGGTGAGGGCGTAAATGGCGTAAAGTGGTAAAATTATGAACTTGAAGTAGTCGAATGAAATATTAAACCACTTTGATTTTATGGTTATCACAAAATTTTTTAAAGTAGGAGTTTCTTCGATGCATTTGTCGATGGACGGAATGCCTGTCATGAAGATAATGGGGAATACTGTGAAAATGTAAAATATGATTATTAAAATTGCTGCTTTAATGCAGAGATCTTTATTGCTTTCAGATATTGCTCCAATTATAGCTAGGAGTATGATTGGTACCAAGAACGAGAAGGTTGTGTTAATTGTGGGGATAATTGCCTGCTTGCCCATTTTTTTGCAGTAAACCCCAAAGGCGTTGTCATTCTTTTGGTTCCAGAACGGGCCGATGAGTATGGCTAGAATGCTAATGGTGAAAATACTGGTTATTACAACGTTTATGAATTTGCTGTCATAATAATTGTCTGTGGTGAATTTGCAAATAACGAGTGTTACTGATATGAGGAGCCAACCCACACTTGTGATAATTTGCGGTGCTTTACGAGTGCTTTTTCGTGATTCTTGGATGAGTGAAGTCGCGAGGGCGATGAGCATTGCCGCTATGGGATAAATGCATAGCCAAAAATCAAGGCTTTGGCTGAATGTTGTTTTTTTGGGGAATATTTTGGATAATTCTACAAAATCGAATATGATTGCAATTGACGATAAAATTGCGAACGCAATGGCGAGCGGGAACCGCTTGAATGCGTTCAGAATGAGGCTTGGGTATTCTTTTAGTGTTTTCTGCATTTGTTTTTAAATATAAGATATGTTTGAGGGAATTGCAAAAAGGCGACCCCGGCACGGAGGCCGGGGTGACAGTGAATGTGGAGGCCGGGATGACTGTGTAATGAAGAATGTTACTGGATTCTTCGCTCCCTGTGGTCGCTCAGAATGACGATGCAATAAAGGACTATTACTAGATCCCTCGCGACTTTCGCCGCTCGGGATGACGATGCTAACCAATTTACTTCTTTATGCAGCGGATGGTAAAATAGGATTTGTACAAACTTGATGAAGGGTCGTAATCGGGAGGTTGAATGCGAGTATAGGTAGTATCTGGCTTTTTGTACCAATAGGTCTTTGTGCCATAGGGTTTGATTTCAATGAAACGCCGATTCCCTTCACTGTCGATTTCGTTCATCCACATCATTGTAGTGTATCCTTGCCAAGGTGAATAAAGTATTTCGGTGGTGTCGATGATTCTTCCTGTTGCTATAAAACTCAAACCATAGGTGTCGGGTGTGGTGTAAGCGGATCCAGTACTACCAAGTTGCGAAAAGACATGCCAAAAATCAGATGATGTAACGACAGCGCTGCTGGAATCTATTGGTCCGATATCTGCAATATCGCTAGAATCCGGGAGGTTCCAACCTTCGGGACAAACCTCACCCGCGACGTTTACGCTGTAGTACCGCCCGACGTTCTTGCAGCTGTC
>JAFWRL010000311.1 GCA_017520105.1 Fibrobacter sp. | reverse complement strand
GTCAAAGGCCACCAGCCGACAATGAAACTGACACTGTGGCGACGTTTCTCCCATTCTTGATGCCAAGCATCCTTGCTTTCTTTAGCCGGCTCCGGAGTAGATTCTGTCGCCACGACCGATTCCGTACTCGCATTCGCAGACACAGAAGCACCATATTCGTTCTGCGCAAAGGCAACAGAACAAACAAATAGCAAAAGAATCGCTACTTTTTTCATTTCATACCTCTCCTAATGGAACATATGATTATAATTTATTCGTCTTTTTTACAAAAATGGTTAAGAAAGACAAACACATATATTCCAATTTATAGTAACCGAGGCGTTTTACCACCACTGGAGATTGAAAGTTAACGTAAATCGATTTACAGATTTTTCTTTTTCACCATCTACAATCTTATAGGTTAAATCACGTCCGTAACGGAATTCGAGCCCCATACCGAGGCGCTTACCGACAATTCCCGCAATATACGCACCACCACCAATTTCGTCGTAAAATACGGGAGCAGAACCACCAAACGAAAACATATCGGAGCCATCGTAAATGTATGCTTCACGACCATTTCTCGACAAATGTTGTGTCAAGCCCAATCGCAAACGTCGTGACAACAACGGCAATTGTTCAATAATTGTAATACCGCCACCCCATTGAAAATAAGCGTGTTCTTTTTTCTCAAGTTGCCACAAATAAATATTGCTCCACCCCATTACCCCCAAATAATCAGAAATAAATCCAGCCTGCAAAAAGGGAGTCGTCCAATCCAGTCCTCCTCCAATTTTAAAATTTCCAAATTGCTTTTGGACATCGAAACTCTCTTGAAAAAACCATTCCCAGTCTTTGTAATAATGATCCTCATCCGGCAAAGGACTGGTTTTTATTTTATCGTAGGGCTTTAACATGTAATCTTTATCGGAATTTTCTACACGCACAACTCGCGACACCGTCATATTTGCCTGCAAATCGCCATCGCCTTTTTCCATAAACGCAGCAGCAGAAGGCGGATGGATGATGGAAAGGCTACATCCAGATAATACCAAAGCAACAACCAAGAACAACACATTCAATTTCATGATGGCTTGAATATAAAATCCAACAACATCCATTTCAAGCAAAAACAGACAAACGGCCAAAAACCTCAGACAACAAGTCGAAATTAGATGGTGGAGCTTAATAGGTGGAATTTTGTTGGTAGAAGCACTCTCTTTTACATATTCCGTAATTTACAAGCGATAATTTCAAAAAATGAAAAATATTGATTTTTGTAAAAATCGCAAAAGAACTTATTTTTAGCATTTTTTCGAAAAATAAGCTTTTGGCACGTTTTTTGCACTAGGCAGACCGAAAATCAAAAACATAAGGAGTTTGCCATGAGCAACGAATACAGAATGAAAGCAATCAAGGCTATCGCCGCAGAAAACGCTGGCGGAACCTTGCCCGCAGCACCAGCAAGCCTCGAGTTCTATGGCGAGGACGTCTTCAACGAAGAAGCAATGAGGAACTACCTCCCCAAGGACATCTGCAAGAAGCTATTCGCCACCATCGAAGGCGGCGCACCGCTTGACT
The DNA here is from genome assembly GCA_017520105.1 of Fibrobacter sp. The sequence continues at coordinate 7,268 of JAFWRL010000311.1, read as the reverse complement.
CTTCTATTGCAAACGAGGTCGCCCATGCCATGAAGAAATGGGCCATCGACCGCGGCGCTACGCATTTTACGCACTGGTTCCAGCCCTTGACCGGCTCTACCGCCGAAAAGCACGACTCCTTCCTGGAGCCCGAAAACGGCAAGGCCATCATGACATTCAGCGGCAAGAACCTCATCGTGGGCGAACCGGACGCATCCTCTTTCCCGAGCGGTGGCCTTCGCTCTACGTTTGAAGCCCGCGGCTATACGGCCTGGGACCCGACCTCTCCCGCTTTCATCAAGCGCCACGGCAACGGCGCCACGCTCTGCATCCCGACTGCGTTCTGCAGCTACACTGGCGAGGCACTCGACAAGAAGACTCCGCTCCTGCGCTCCATCCAGGCTTTGCAGAAATCCGCCGACCGCTTGATGGGCCTCTTCGGTGTCGCTCCGCAGAAGGTTACCGTCACGCTCGGTGCCGAACAGGAATACTTCCTCATCGACAAGCGCTTCTACCTGCAGCGCCCGGACTTGTACCAGGCTGGCCGCACCTTGTTCGGTGCAGCCCCGGCAAAGCACCAGCAGATGGAAGACCATTACTTCGGTAGCATTCCGGCTCGCATCTTGAACTTCATGAACGATGTGGAAAAGGAACTCTGGAAACTCGGTATTCCGGCCAAGACCCGCCACAACGAAGTCGCCCCGGCTCAGTTCGAACTTGCTCCGATGTTCGAAGAAGTGAACCTCGCCTGCGACCACAACATGCAAATCATGGAAGTGCTCCGCCAGGTCGCTGAACGCCACGGACTCGTCTGCTTGTTGCACGAAAAGCCTTTCGCTGGCATCAACGGTTCCGGCAAGCACAACAACTGGTCCGTGAACTACGGAAAGACGAACCTCCTCAATCCGGGCAAGGATCCACACCAGAACGCCATCTTCCTCACCACGCTCTGCGCCGTGATTTACGCTGTCGATACCCACGCCGACTTGCTCCGCATGGCTGTTGCCAGTGCCGGCAACGACCACCGTCTCGGCGCCAACGAAGCTCCTCCGGCCATCATTTCCATGTACCTCGGCGACCAGCTTGCCGACGTCATCGACCAGCTCGAAAAGGGCGACCCGAAGTCCAGCAAGCAGGCCGGCGCCCTCAAACTCGGTTCCGACACGCTCCCGCCACTCCCCCGCGACGCTACTGACCGTAACCGCACATCGCCCTTCGCCTTCACCGGCAACAAGTTCGAATTCCGTGCACCGGGTTCCAGCCAGAGCTGCTCCGAACCGAACGTCATCCTCAGCACCATCGTTGCCGAAGCCTTCGACATCATCGCCGACAAGATGCAGAGCGTGCCTGCAGACAAGTTCCACGAAGAACTGCAGAACCTGTTGCAGAAAATCGTCAAGGAGCACAAGCGCGTTATCTTCAACGGCAACGGTTACACCGACGAATGGGTCGAAGAAGCAGCCAAGCGCGGCCTCCCGAACATCCGCACCACCATGGAAGCCCTCCAGGCCCTCGCCAAGAAGGAAAACATCGATCTCTTCGAGAAGTACGGCGTATTCAACAAACGCGAACTCGATTCCCGCTACGAAGTGAACATGGAAGATTACCACAAGAGAATCCACATCGAAGGCAAGATTGCTTTCGACATCGCGAAGAACGTGGTTCTCCCCCAGGTGCTCTGCGCTTACAGCAACGCCCTCAAGACCAACGAGATGGCCAAGACCCAGGGTTTCTATGCTGTCGATGGCTACGCCCGCGAACTCGGCGACAAGCTAAAGGATCTCGAAGCCGCCATCGCACAGATGGAATCCGCCCTCGGCGACAAGCACGAAGCGATTCTCGACGCCATGGCAAACCTTCGCATCATCGTCGATAAGATTGAAGGCGTCATCCCCGATGAAAAGTGGCCACTCCCGAAGTATCGTGAAATGCTATTCATCTACTAAGATGAACAACATCGGCCTCCCGTCGAAAAAAAAATCACATCAAGCCGAAGAAAAAAAGTCACTCGCCGAATGGCGGGTGGCTTTTTCTTTCAACCCTTGATTCCCTTCAAATTTATTCCGAATCTTTCACGCAACGGACTGATGACCCGAGATCTTTGAAGAAGTAATCCAAATCAGCCACATCAGAATAATTCCACAACGATACACCGTATGCGCCGACGTCATCGCCTTCTGTAGAACTCCAAAAAAGAGTCCCCACGCCATCATCTCTGAATGACAATCCATAAAAAGGCGCAGAAGAAGCCTTCCCTGCCGGTAAAGCTGAGAAGCCGAAATCGTCAACGCCGTTGCCGTTTTTATCCCAGCCGGTGATGGACTTGAGACGTTTACCCGCCGACACAGCGCCCCCAAGGATATCAATCAATGCGCTCCACTCCTCTTTTGTCGGCAAATGCCAACCGTCAAGGCAAGCGCCCTGCACGGCGGCCTCCCAATAGTAGAGGCGTCCAGCCACATTACAGTTGGCAGTATCATAGTCAATGCACCAACTTGCGCCTTTCAAGCTAGGGGTTTTCACGCTGTCGGCATAATTCAGATTTTGGGCCATCCAGACCTTGTCACCTATTTTTACAGTCTTGTAAACATTGCCATCGCGAGAATCCTTAACGCTGTCGTATGCAACATCCGGATTCAGACGGACATCCTTCGGCACATCCCAGCTCCAATCCTTCAAAGTCAGTTCCTTGTCCTTGATGCAACGTACAGAGAACGCGAGTTTCTTGTTATCACTTCCCCAAGTAGCCGTTGGATCGCCATCAATCACGCCCATCTTATAAGCCGTTTCTTGACGGTCCTCTTCAGCCATCCAGAAGTAGGTACTGTTTTTGCCGGCATATCCCCCTACAATATTGCGAAAACCCGCAGGCAGTGCGGAAAAGCCATAATCGTCCGTACCGTTCGACCCATCGTCCCACCCGGTCCGCGACTTGATTATAGCGGTTACAAGTGGAAATTTTCCCACAGTGTAGACAAAGTCATCAATTTCTTCGTGCGATGGCAGATGCCAGCCGTCAGGGCATACCCCTTGCACGTTTCTTCTGGGCAGGCCACATAAACTGCTGCCGCATTCCTTTTCTGTTTTCCCGACCGCCGCGGCCCAAGTGTAGAGGCGGCCATACGTTTCGCAGTACTCGGTCGAATCGTTATAGCAGAAACTACTTTCCGTTTTATAGTTCAAGTTTTCGGCCATCCAAGTCTGGTCACCGATTTTCACAATCTTGTAGGTCTGGCCATCTCGTTCGTCCGTCAATACGGTACCTGGCAAGGGATCCGCACTGCTACTTGATTGAACAGCCTCGCTGCTACTCGATTTAACAGCCTTGCTGCTACTCGACTTAGCAGCCTCGCTACTGCTTGATTTAACAACCTCGCTACCGGACTCCGGCGCAACGCTTGACGAATCATCACAGGCCGCAAAGATAAGCGCAAGGCCAACCGAAACTATAAATCTTTTCCCCATATACTTACCAATAAAAGAAGTTTCCTCACAAGCTGGACTTGCATTTTTATTAGAGGTCCAAGAACACTCATGTTCATTCCCAGCTCAGTTGAAATATACACTTTTTCTTGTAGAATGGTATACTGATACCGTTACGGCAATGCAGCCAGTTTCTATATAATACACTTTGTTCTATATAGTCCAATTTTCAGCCGATTTTTTCAAATTTATGCTTGCAAACGCACAAAAAAACGAGATAATCCAAGTATTTTTATATAGGTCACCTCTAAAAAAACAATTTCAAAAATTTGCGCTGCGTCACATCGTGCGGGAGTAAAAATGAAGCCGTCTTACAGAATTGCATTTTCGGGACTTATGGGTTTAACGTTTTCGTTGCTGGCTTGTTCAAACGGCACAAGCGTTTCAAGCGCCATAGAAGAGCCTAAAGCCCCCGACACGGCCTCCATCAAAGACAGCATTCTTCATAGGAATGTGATTTTATATCGAGCCCTGAATTTTAAGGGCGATACAACGGTATGGAAGGAGGGCGATTGCAGTATTTCAAATACGAGCTTTAGTTGTTACCATGAAACATGTATAAATGGTTGTACATATGTAATAAGGCATTGCGTTGACGCTGATAACAAACGCGTAAAATGCGCTGGTTACAAGGATACCATTTACGACACGACCTACAAGGACATAAACTTTGGTGAAAACGCGATTGTCAATTACATGCCCGTTGCTAAAATTCCTGAGCTCGACAAGGAGGCTGTAAAGAAAGCATTATCCATCCTTCCTGGCAACATGTGTGCCCAGATTTTCCAATTTTCATCAAAATATACGATTGAATCCATAGGACTTCCAAAAGATTTTTTATGGAAAGACAAAGACTTTAACTACAATCATGGATATGCAGCCTTCTTATATGGCGATTCCTGGAATGCAGAATGTAGCGTAGAACCTCAACGTGTTATGGTCAATCCTGACCCAAATTACCCAAGAAGTATTGTAAATCGATTGCCAGAAGATGTTTCAACGCAAACATTCCAATTATTCAACGGTTCGGTGCAATCTTACAGCGACACGACTATTTCTTGGAAACTTGTATATAGTGACCTATACGGACGCAGCGATACTTTGGATGTAACGACAAAGTTCGAAACCGTAAGTGCCGATGAAAGCGACTCGTTCACAACCGGCATATCCGGGAAGCGCTTTGGCAATTGCTACGATGCAACAGATCCTAAACGTTGTAAATAAATCGGCTTACAAGAATAAGATACTTTATTCTAACACATACTAAATCAAAAATTCCCGCCACCATCGCAGGTAGCAGGGATTTTAAAGTTCCTATTTTTTTCAAAGGCACAGGAGTTGTTTACTTTTCTAGCGGAGTTTTCTCCACAAGTTTTTTGGCGATTCCCTCAACCACGCTTTCCCAATTGCCTTTCGTCATTGCAAAGGTAAATGAACTTTTATCATAAGCACTACCATGAGCAAGTACTGCAAGTTCATTGGGATTTTCGAGAGACACTATAGTATAATGAACTTTAAGGTTTATGCTCTTATTGCCGATACAGCCATCACGGTTATGGCACATGCTTTCGTGGCGCCAAAAGCGCAATGGATGGACCAATATGGTAAGCCCCGGGATTTCCTCCCATTTTTCTTTTACGGGCAAAGGAACATCGACAGAACCATCTTCAAGGGGCAATGGAGACATGACAAACATGGCATCATCCACGATCTTAACGGAATGAGGTATTTTCGAATATTCCGAAAGAGCTGTATCTAAATATGCAGCCGCCCACTGCTTAAAGACATCAGCATCGCCAAAGTCATCCGTGACATCATCGGAATTGGCAACGTACGGTTCAGAAATAATTACCGTAAACCGCTCGGGGGCTGTTTTCCACTGAGGGGCGACAGCCATCCGCGGACTACTGCAGCTTGTAAATATAAACGAAAACGCCGCCAACAAGTAAATTCCAAATTTCATATAAACTCCTTAGTACCAAGATTCCGGCTTCGGTTTCCAGAAACGGACTCCGACACCCAAGCTAAATGTCCACTGCATCCCTTCCCACGAAGAAGCACCAGTGCTTCCGTCGTTATAGGGATCGCGGCAACGAGTACCGTAGTTATCAGGCTCCAAATATTCATTTCGGCAATGGTTCTCGATGTAATTCATTCTTGCCTGAGCAAAGGCAACGACATCCCAGGAATCCGAAATCGGGAAATAATAGTTCCCCTGAACGGCAAGAGCCCAAGAACTGTAATCTAAGTCGGCACGAGATATCCCCTCGTTCTTTGGATAAGAATCAATGTAAGACAAGCCGAACAACAAATCTATCGTAAACCACTTTTTGGGGCCAATCGCGACACCGCCCAGCAAAGAATAGGATTTTTGGGAAATGGAACCGCCCTTATTGTTGTCTCCCGGCGCAAAATTATACTGGTACTGGAAAAATGCCCTACGATAACTAGCCCTAAGCGCAATACCGAACATTTTCGAGACATCGTAATTATCATCAAAGCCACTCGTTCCAATCACAGGGATTCCAAACATGGCGATTCCGGTCAAGGCAACCCAGACATCGCGTTCTGCAATCTTTTGGGCTATTTCCTGTTCGCGCAATTTCTGCTTGACAAGATTGTTTTCCTCTTTCGCCCGATCTTTTTCTTCGGCGGTTTTATCAACAAAGCCAGGCATCTGAGTTTCAACAAATTCACGATAATCCGATTCTGGATATTTTTTCAAGAATGCATTTTTTTCTTCGCCAAGCCAAGTGGTATCGCATTTGAACGCAGGCTTGATTTCACAACGGAAGCGCCAATCGTATTTTGCCTTGAGGTACTTGAAATAAAGCCTCAACAAGTCCTTGTCTTCGCGAGAGCCGTTCGCCTCGGCAATTTTCTTTTCCATAAATTCAAGCGACACGTTGCGAAGCGACAACTCTTCGTCAAAAGTGTTAAACTGATCCAAAACTTGTTTATCTTTTTCTTGTTCTTGAATTTGCTTGTAATGAAGCATATACGCAATCAATTCGTTAAACGCCATGGGTTCGTTCATCTTTGACGCCCAAAAATACAGATAGGAATTTCGTTCATCTATAGAAAAGAGCGACAGATTGGAATGATTTGTCTTGACGCATGTCGCGAGAGGCTTTAAAATGTCCATGTACTCTCTAAAGCACTGAGCCTCTTCTTCGATGCCGGATTCACCCTTTGCCACCGTGAAAAACAGAATGCTTACCGAATACTCACCTTTTTTGTCGGCGCATTCGCCGAATTTTTTTGCGAGGGTTCGCTTTTGCAGCGAGAGTTCCGCCAAGTCAGCCGTGCAGCTTTCTTGTTCTGCAGAAGAAGCTTTATCCGCATTTAACGGATTATCACTTTCTTGTGCCGTAGGAGTATAATAGAATTGGGCAAACGAAGTTGCACACGAAACAAGGATTGATAATAAAATTTTATTCATCATAGTGCATAATATAATTTATTTATGCGCAACTTTGTAAAAAAAAAACATACATAAAGTAAAAAAACACCCTTGCGACTTTCATCGCAAGGGCATTTTTAAAGGATTATGCGTTGCGCTCTGACGAGCACAAACTCATTATGCCTTATTGAGGCGATCCTGGATCATGTCGATGATTTCGGAGAGTTCCTTCGGGAGGTGCTTGCCGAACTTCGGATAGTGGTTTTCCTTAACGTCAGCGAGTTCCTTCTTCCAGCCTTCCACGTCAACCTTCGTGATTTCCGGGAGAGTTTCCTTATAGTAGTCAGCGAGGCCTTCAGTATTGATGGCGCCGTCCTTCGGCATGTAACCGATCGGAGTTTCC
>JAFWRL010000310.1 GCA_017520105.1 Fibrobacter sp. | reverse complement strand
GAACCGCACCCGGAGCGCATCAGCCATTGGTTCAAGGTGGATGTCGGTCGCTTTTTTTTGGAGCGCTTTTACGATAAGGCTATCGACGAGATTTATGATGGGCTCCGATTCCCAGGATGAAGTTCGCGTGATTTCCAAGTGCTTGAGATCTTCGAGCAGGTCTTTGTCGTTCATGGAATCATCACTGCTGTGCATAAGCCTGATTTCGGCGGGGGAATGCTGTTCTGGAATAATTCTTTGTTGCGTGACGAAACGAATTTTTTCGAGGAGGAATTCGTCGTTGGAGTTTGGTATTGCGATTTTCAGGGGCTCGGCGCATTCGGCATCCGACATTATCGCAATTCCGTTTTTCTGACACCATTTCTTTGACAAGTTTTTTTGATTCATTCCCGTAAAATACAAACAAGGATTCTATGAAATCACTTTGATGCAAATTTTGTCAACAACCGTTTGCAATGCAGTCGTTAGTCAATGGTCCTTAGTCAATTGTTAAACGACTAAAACGCAAAAAAGTCCCCCAGAAGGGGGACTTTGCGGAGTTCTCTAAATCGATTGAACTAGTTCCTGCTGAACTTAGCCTGGAGTTTCTTGGCGCCTTTCTTGGCCTTGCTTGTAATGGCATTCGGCAGCCAGAAGAATGTCGGCACGAGGAACATGGTAAGTATTGCAGACACGATCAAGCCACCCACAGATGCGATACCCATCGGCTGGGTCATGGCGGCGACGTTGCCACCGAGGGCTAATGCGAGCGGGAGCTGAGCAATTACGGATGCAAGCGTCGCAAGCACAATTGGCTGGAACTTGGACTTTGCCGCGGTCAAGACTGCCGAACGGCGGCCCATGCTTCCGCTACGCAGCAATCGGTTCGCTTCGTCGAGCAATAGAATAGCGTTGTTCACCACCACACCAATCAACATAACGATAGCCATGAGGGCAATCATCGAAAGCGCCTTGCCTGTAATGATAAGGGCGAGGATAACGCCGATAGCACCCATCGGGATGGTCGTCATGATGATGAACGGTTGTGCGAAGCTTTCGAGGAGGGCCACAAGCAAAATGTAGGTGAGGAGAATTGCCATGATGATGGCCACCTTGAATTCCGCCACCATGTCTTTTTGCATGTCAGCCTGAGCACCGAAACTGAAGCTGATGCCTTCTGGCAGCTCATCCTTCATACTTGTGGTCAGTTCGGTCAACTTACCCATGATTTCGCCGGTCGTGTGTCCCGGGAGCAAGTTCATCGAAATGTCAACACGTCTCATCTTGCGCTTACGGTCAATTCGCGTCGGACCGGCACCATCCTCGATGTGGAAGAGCTCGCTGGCGCTCACGTAGCCTTTAGGCGTCTTGATGGGCAAGTCTTCGATATCGGCGTGGCTCTGTCTGTCCTTTTCCTTCATGCGCACATATACGTCGTATTCTTCGCCGTCTTCGGTATATTGGCCTGCTTCGTAACCGCTCACCGCAATGTAGTTGTAGTTTGCGATAGTCTGGAGCGTAACACCGTAGTCCGCCATGGCGGCGCGGTTCGGAATCAAACGGATTTCTGGTTTACCAGCTTCGTAGCTCGTCTTGATATCCACGATACCGTCAATCTTATGCTGCACTCGGTCGAGGACGATTTGAGATGCCTTGATTACGGAGTCCGCATGGAGACCGCTCACTTCGAGCACCACGTCACCGGCGGAGTTGTTCTGCATTTCAGAAGCAGATGTCGATTTTACGGAAATGTAGGCGTCAGGGATGTTGGCCAAGTACGGGCGGATAGAATCGACGATTTCGTCCGTGCTGCGATGTCTGCCCTTCCAGTTAGGCATGTTCTTCTTTTCCCAGTCCTTCAGGAGCCTTACACGCATGGTGGCCTGGTTTACGGTCGTAAAGCCGTTGGAACCACCCACGTTCATGCTGTAATGCACGATTTCAGGAATGTCCTTGACACGGGATTCGATAATGCGTGCGACACTGTCTGTCGTTTCGATGTTCGTACCTACAGGCATTTCGAGCTTGATAGACATCATGCCCTGATCTTGCCTCGGAGAAAGTTCTACGGTCAAGTTGTTCTTGGCAAGAAGTCCCACAAAGAAAATTGCGGCGCCAAGGGCGACAACTTGGAAAAGAACACCCGGAATAGAAAGGCAGAAACCGAGGAATTTGAGATAAACAAAACGAATTCCGTTCAAAATCTTCGGGAAAATTCCCAAAGCGCTTGCTATAATGCCCGGCTTTTCTTCGATAATGTTTCCGTTTTCGTCTTTCTTTTTACCCTTGAACAGGTAGGCTGCCATAAGCGGCGTGAGCGTAAATGTCACGAGAAGCGACACGAACGTTGCAAACACCATGGTCATACCGAACGTGCGGAAGAAAATACCCACGATGGATTTCATGAATGCAATCGGTACGAACACGCAGACGTTAGTAAGCGTCGATGCCATGATGGCGATCATGATTTCGGAGGTTCCTTTATACGCCGCTTCTTTTGGATCAAGACCTTGGTTCAGCTTGTTGTTGATGTTTTCAAGCACCACGATGGAGTTTGTCACCAACAAGCCCACTGAACTCGAAAGTGCCATGAGGGACATCATGTTGATGCCGAATCCTGCAAAGTACATGAGCGTGAATGCGCCAATCACGGAAATAGGCATCGTGAGGGCTGCGATAATCATCGTCGAGAACTTGCCGAGGAACAGGAGCAAGAGGCCTGCGGTAAGCGCGATGGCGATAATGATATTTTGGATAACGTTATCGATGGATTCGTTCACGGCTTCGGACTTGTCGTAAATCAAAGTCAGCTTGAAGCCTTCGGGAAGCGTCTTGTTGATTTCTGCCATGCGCTTGAGAACGCCCTTGGATACATCGACCACGTTTGCGTCGGAACGCTTCTTGATATCGAGAGCGACGGAATTGCGACCGCTGAAGCGAGATGTAGAAGTAATCGTTTCGATGGTGTCCTTGACTTCAGCAATTTCGGAAAGTTTCACGACGCCAGTTGCCGTGGGAATTTCCATGTTGCGCATTTCATCGAGACTTCTGAATTTACCGGCGGTACGAACGGAGGTGTTCTTGTGTTTGCCGATGACTTCGCCCACGGGGAGGTTCACGTTGGACATGCCGTAGAGGCCCATCATCGTGCCGATATCGACTCCACGGTCTTTCATCTTTTCTTTATCGACTTCAATTGAAATTTGGCGGGTCGTGCCACCGAAAATATCGACGCTTGCCACACCGGAAACGGAGGTGAAGAGCGGTTCGATTTCGTCTTCGACTTTCTGGCGGAGTTCCGTAGAATTCAGCGGGCCAGTAAACGAAATGGCCATGATGGCGGCACCGTTAATATCGACCTTCGAAATAATCGGGGCCTGCACGGCGTCCGGGAAGTTCACGGATGCAAGTTCGATTTTGGAACGGACGTCGTTTGCGGCAACGTCAACGTTTATGCCCATGTTAAACATGGCGACCACGATACCGTAGTTTTCCAAGCAGATGGACTGCACGTAGTCGATACCGTCAACAAGTTCCACCTGTTCTTCGATAGGCTTGATAATCGTGGTTTCGATTTCTTCAGGGTTTGCTCCCTGGTAGATGATGGTGCCGGTCACAACCGGGACTTCGAATTTCGGCATCAAATCGACGACCATCATGGAATAAGTATAAAGACCGAACACCACCACGGTCAAGATGACCATGAGCATGGTGATTGGTTTGTAAATACTGGCTTTAATCATTGATATTCTCCAGTGTCGATTATTCGACTATCAGCACCTTGTCGCCGTCGTTCATGCGGTTCTGGCCTTCGACCATGACGATATCGCCTTCGCTTATGCCTTCGGTTATCTGGATATCGTTCTTGGTCTGCACACCGAGCTGCACAATCTTGCGCTTGGCCTTGCCTTCGTTATCGACAATCCAGACTGCATTCACGCCATTGCCATAGACAATCGCTTCGGTCGGGACGGTAACGCCGGTGACTTCGCGGGCATCAAGCTTTGCCGTGAGGTACATGCCCGGGAGAAGTTTTTTGTTCTTGTTGTTGAACGTGACCTCGACCGGGAAGAATCGCGTTGTCGGGTTTGCTGCGAGCGGAATGAGGGTTACTTCGCCGACGAGTTTTTCTCCGTTCAGATCGATCGTTGCCTTGGCGCCTTTCTTGAAGAATCCGATTTCAGAACTTGTGACGTTGAGCTTGAGAATAACCTTGTCGAGGTTTGCGATGGTGAACATGGCACCACCGACACCCGGGACTTCGCCGACTTTATGCATGACTTCGGTGATGGTGCCTGCGGTGGGGGCGAGCACGAGTGTTGCACGGCGTGCTTGTTCAACCTGCATCTTGGTTACGTTCAGCTGGGTTTCGAGCTGATCGACGGTTTGCTGGGAAACACCGCCTTTGGCCTGCACTTCCTTGGTGCGGGCGAGTGTCTTTTCTTGCATGGCGATATTTGCCAAAGCTTGCTGGTAACTGGAGTTGTCGCCCGTGAAGAGGAATTCTGCGAGAACCTGGTCCTTCTTGACTTTGGAACCCACGCGGACGTGTATCTTGGAAATCGGGTCGCCGAGCTTGGCAACAGCTGTTGTTTGCTTGCTTCCCTCGACTGTGCCGCTGAAGGAGCGGACATCGGTGAGCTTGACGGTTGCTGCCTTCACCACGCGGGCGGGCTTGCCGTTGACCTTCTGGATTTCTTCGATGGTCGAAACTTTCTTTTCGGACTTGGCGTCTTTCTTGGCATCGCCGCATCCAGCGAGGAGGAGCGACAGGGCTGAAATAGTAATGATTGATTTTGTTATGATGTTCATGGTTGTCTTCCTCTTAAATCTTAGTATTCACCGGTGGCCTGGAGTAATGCGTTGTAGGCTTTGTTCCAGTTGAGCACGGCCTGCATGTATCCCATTTTTGCCTGGTGCAGCTTGAGGTTTGCGTCAAGCAGGTTAACTTGTGTTTCTTGGCCGATCTTGTAGGCTGCGTCGGTCAAGTCGTAGTTGCGCGTGGCAAGTTCGATTTGGCGCTTTTGCAAATCAAGCTGCGTTTGTGCGTCTTCCAGCGTATTGGCGCAGGCTTCAATTTGCATGCGGAATCCGCGTTCTGCATTTTCGCGTTTTATTTGAGCCGAGCGAAGTGTCGATTTGGCCTGGGTAACGCCTTCACGGGATTGGAAACCCTTGAAGAGGTTCATTGACAGTTTTAGTCCGACAAACTTGTTCAACTTGTCCCACTTGGGTGCATCCCATTCGTAGAAATTGTTTTTGTTATTGCTATAAACGATTCCACCATACAAAGCGATTGTTGGCTTGTATTCTGCTTCTGCAATGTTGATTTTGTTGGCTTCGATTTCCTCTTGAGTTTTGAGAAGGGCTATTTCTTTACGACGTTGCAGAACATTGGACATCGCTGTGTCCGGATAGGAAATGTTTGAATCGGGGTTACGGAGTTCTCCAACGAATTCTACGTCAGAATCCCAATTAAGACCCATGGTGTTGAGAAGCTTGTTCCTGGCGAGAATGCGTTGCTTCTTGCTACTTTCATAAGTGGATTTGAGCTGGTCCAGAGCGAGTTCCGCACGAATTTGGTCGAGTTCTGTGCCCATACCGCTTTGGTAGCTCTGTTTTGCAGTTTCCAAGTGGGCTTCGGTCAACTTGATGGATTCTTTGGTAATGGCAATGGACGAATCCAGGACGATGAGTTCGTCAAAGGCTGTTTCGACATCATAGCGGACCGTTATCTTTTGGTTCTCAAGTTGGGTTTCTGCTAGGAGTTTATAACCTTTTGCGATGTTGATTCCCGTTCCGATTTGTCCTGCGGCATAGAGCACTTGAGATACTGTTAAACTTACGGAAGATTGCCAAGGATAAAGCTGGGAACTCATTCCGTTCATCATTTTATCAAGAGACGGGGCCAAAACGTTCTTGTCGAACTTGTTGGCTTCCATGGATGAATCCCCTGCTAAATCTGTGATCGGGGTCCCAACATTGACATCATCACGACCCAAAAGCCATTTTATATCGGCGTTTAAGTCCACTTGCGGGTAGGCTGCTCCATAGCCGCCTTCGACGACAGAAGATGCCTTAACAAGGTCTTCTTCGGCAGATTTTATATCGGCTGAATTTTCCATGGCGGTCTTGACCGCTTCATCTCGGGTATAGACTTTTGCCGAGGCCGGTACAATCAACCCTAGCGCAAGGGCGGAAAGGACTAAAAATTTCCTTGACATTCGCTCTCCTGAATATAATTAACGCGCCAAATGTAAAAAAAAAGAGCCCATTATATAAGGGGACTCTTTTCTGTTTGTGATGAAGTGCAAAAAAAGGGGATGAAATGCAAAAATTACATCAAACCGGGAATTTTCATGCCGCCCGTGATGTCCGAAATACTTGCCTGCTGCGCTTCGTCCTTTTTCTTGACTGCGGCGTTGATGGCTGCCATGATGAGGTCTTCGAGGGCTTCGACATCGTCCTTATCGACGGCGTCAGGGTTGATTTTCACCATCGTGAGAATGCCTTTACCGTTCATGGCGACCTTCACCATTCCGCCACCGGCTTCTGCGTCAAAGCTTTGGGCCTTGAGGTCGCTTTGAGCTTTGAGCATCTTGCTCTGCATTTTTTGAAGGTCCTTAAGCATCTTGCTCATGTCCATGAATATATCCTCGCTTTTTGAGTGTATTAAATGTTACTGGATCCTTCCACTTGCGTGTCAGGATGACTGTTTTCCGTTTGTAATTATAGAATTTTTTTTCTCTGTCACCCCGGTTTTATGCCGGGGTCGGCTTGTTATATTTTACAACTGATCCCGGCATGCTTCGGCATGCTCAGCACAGGCTCTGGCCGGGATGACGTATCGTGTTGCGTTCTGCTAACTCATTTACGCATCGCAATCCTCTTCGTCGGTCTGTGCGACCATTGCGGCTCGTTTCAGCTTCTTGGTGAAAACGAGTTCTGTCGCGAACATTTGTTGGAGTTTTTTAAGTCCCGGTTCTTTTTCCAGGTCCAGTTCGTACGGGCTCATCTTGGCGGCGCGCTGTTCGGCAAGCTCGCTTTCGGTGAAGGCTCGGGTGCGGATGGAAAGCGCAATCTTCGTCTGCAAACGGTCTTCCAAAATGCGTGTCACGCGTTCGACGTATTCCGGGTGGTCCATCATCTGGCGGTAGCCCCAGTTGTCCGCATTCTCGGTGGTGCCTGCGTAAGTGAGCGCAATCGGGAACGGGGTCATTTCGGGGTCGCCCGTTTCTAGCGTCGTGTTCGCAATCGCTGCGGAAAACACGTAGTCACCGTCGTTTGCGATGCTGGAGAGGATGGAAGGCCATGCGGCTGAAATTTCGTAACGGGAAAAGCCCTGAACGCCGTTCTGTTCGTAGCCGGCAAACGGATCGTCGTAAGACGCCTGGACTTCTTCCTGGGCGTCTATCATGGCGGCAACTTCAGTTACTTTTTTTTTTTACCGCGTCGTTCTCGGCGCTTTTAGGATCGTTTATCGCTGCAAGAGCTTTTCGCAAATCGACCAATCGGTCGAGCCACGCCATTCGGGCAAACGTCGTCTCTACGAGGAGGCGCGGGTTCGTGCTATAGCGGAGCGTGCCCTGCAAGTCGATGAGCATCTTGCTTATGCGGAGGATGTCTCCGTTGGTTAGACTTTGGGCGCAGCTCTTGTACTTGGTATAGAGTTCTGCGGTGATGTTGAGGGCGTCCGGCGTGAAGGCGTCGAGACGTGCATAGAGCAAGTTGCGGAGGAACTTGCCAAAGCCGTCGAGCAGCGGGATGAACTCGATACCGATTTTCACGGCGTCATCCACCATGCGGAAGCAACCCTTGATGTCGTGGTTCTCGATGGACTGGATGAGTGAGAAGAAAAGTTCTACAGGCGGGATGCCGAGGACGGAGCGGACAGATTCCGCAGTCATCTCGTTCCCGGTGAATGCGTATGCCTGGTCAAAGTAGGTGAGACCGTCACGCATGGAACCGTCGGCCTTTTCGGCAAAGATGTCGAGTGCTTCGTCGGTGGCCTTGATGCCTTCTTGTTCGCAAATGTAACGGAGGCGGCTGCGGATTTGGTCAACGGTCAGGCGCTTGAAGTCGAAGCGCTGGACGCGGCTCAAAATCGTCTGCGGCACCTTGTTGACTTCGGTCGTTGCAAAGATGAAAATCACGTGGGCGGGCGGTTCTTCGAGCGTCTTGAGGAGAGCGTTGAAGGCGCCGGTCGAAAGCATGTGGACTTCGTCGATGATGAAAATCTTGTACTTGCCGATGACGGGCGGGTACTGCACACGTTCAATCACATCGCGGATATTATCGACGCTGGTGTTAGACGCCGCATCGATTTCGTAAATGTCCATCGGGTTTCCG
>JAFWRL010000309.1 GCA_017520105.1 Fibrobacter sp. | reverse complement strand
TGTGTGGCTCGGAACTTTAGTTCCGTTTACAGTTCTTCTATGATGAATCAGCCACCGATGTAACTTGCACATCCATAGAAATTTTAATTTCGTTATGGATGTAGCTGGGTGCTGAGGCCGGGGTGACTGGCAGGTGACAGCATAAAAAAGAAATTATTATACATTTGGAATAAGAATTTCAAGGATTTTTATGTCAAGCAAGAAGAACCAAAATTTGATCAAGGCCATAATGCTCATCATTACCATGTTCTTGATGATTGGCACAGTGGTTGCCATCAAGTTTGCTTCCATTTACGGCCCATCTGCGTTTCTAGTTTTCGGTGGTATTTTCGTATTCTTCGTGGTTATCGCATCGCACTTGTGGAGCCAATATCGAGAAAACGAAAACTCGCAACAAATTGCCGATTTGATGAAGGAAGTGCTGACCTCTCCAATGGAGAACATGGCCGGTGATTCGGGCTATGCAGTCGCCGTCAAACCAGACGGAACAATAAATCCTTACCTCATCAAGTGCATGAAGAAACTCGAGCCGACAGTTTCTGCGATTTCGAAATTTTTCCAAGACTTTATCCACTACGATGGAGTTGCCCAAAAATTGCGTTCCCATTTTTCGCTAGGAGCCGCCGGAAACGATACATTCCAGGAACTATCGACCGTATTTCTTTCGGATATAGCCTTCCTTTCAGCGAAGCTTGGACACGAAGTCAGCTTCGATTCCTTTGAATCGTGCGGCTTTGTAACGCTGCTTTTGAAGTTACGTACAAACGCTCCGGAAACCACAGATTGGAACCGACTCGTCTATCAGGCGTTCGTTGACAGGACCATCGACATGAACGCATTGCTCAGCAACCTGGAGAAGAACCACGCCCAAGTTGAGCCCTCGGGGGAAATATTCCTGTTTGCATCGATTTTCGCAGAGTTTTCACCGGACGCCGTCAAAAAGTACATGCGCTTGATGTACGACTTTTCCGCAGCTCTTGCCAATATAGACAGGAAACTGGTTCCGCAAGAAGTGCAGTGGCTACAGCATCTGGAGCGTTTTATCGGCAACTACCGTTCATTTATACGTACTAACGGAACTATAAAATGTTCAGCACGCCCCGTAGGCTACAAGGACGCCATCAGAGATACTGCAGCATGGAACGTCGCCACAGAAAAACCGAAAAATCCAAATGGCGAAGACGCAATAAGAAAGCTGAATGACCTTATCGGACTTGATTCGGTAAAACGTGAAGTCATCACGTTCCGCAACTTTATCAAGATTCAGAAAGAGCGCAAGAAAAAAGGACTTTCCGTCCCTCCGACCTCCTGTCACTTGGTATTCTCCGGAAATCCGGGAACTGGCAAAACGACCATTGCGCGAATCATGGCAGAAATTTTCAGGGATTTGGGAGTCATCTCCAAAGGACACCTAATCGAAGCGACTCGGGCCGATTTAGTCGCCGGGTACATGGGACAAACGGCTATAAAGACAAACAAAGTCATCGACAGCGCTTTGGACGGAGTGTTATTTATCGACGAAGCCTACACCCTCTCCAGAAACACCGAAGGCGATTATGGTCAAGAAGCTATCGACACGCTCCTCAAGCGCATGGAAGACGACCGCGACAGACTTGTCGTCATCATCGCCGGCTATACAAACGAAATCAGGAATTTTGTCAACTCCAACCCTGGACTTTCATCAAGATTCAACAGGTACATCGACTTTCCCGATTACTCCGAAGATGAACTCGCAGAAATATTCAAGTCGCTTTTGTCGAAATACGACTACGTCATGAATTACGATGCGGAAGCCGCCATGAAGAAATGCATCGCGGCAGCCGTGCGCGAAAAAGACAATCATTTCGGCAACGGGCGCTACGTGCGCAACCTGTTCGAAAAAGTGATTGAGAAGCAGGCAAACCGTCTTGCCGTAAAGCCGAGTCTTGTCAAAGAAGACATCTGCAAGATTCTCCCCTCAGATTTTGAATAGGTCACCTCAAAAAATTTCAAAGTCTGTAAATAAAACTCAATAATTACATTTTCTGTAAATCTTTCATTTAGAAGTCCCAGAGAATCCACACTACGCCAAAGCCCTTGTAAAATAAGGGTTTGCGCTCGATTTCGTATCCTAAAATTTTTTTGGCACGCATTTTGCATTTCGTTGAGCGAACAAGAAAGAACCTCAAAAAAAGGATACCACAATGAAGCTAGTTACAGCTTACATACAACCAGAACGGCTCAACAACGTAAAGCAATCGCTGTATGAGAGGAAGATTTATAAGATGTCTGTCACGAACGTGTTAGGGTGCGGCCAGCAGAAAGGCTACAACCAACGTTTCCGTGGCGTTGTGACTGAAGTGAATTTGCTTAAGAAGATTTGCCTCAAGATTGCCGTAAACGACGAAATCGTGCAGCCATGCATTGACGCCATCATTGAAGGGGCTCGTACCGGCAATATCGGTGACGGAAAAATTTTCATCACGGCCCTTGAACAGTGCATCCGAATCCGCACCGGCGAAACTGGCTCGGAGGCAATCGGATAAGTAGCAATGGGCACGCTTCGCTTTGGGGTATGAGCTCGGGGCTTCGCCCCTCTGAGCCGCACCTTTGGTGCCTAATTAAAACCCAAGCCATGCCTTGCATGGCGACCTCAAAGCGAGCTTGCGAGCGACCCCATACCTCACACCTCAAATTTTCAAAAAGGATTTATACAAATGAACGAAGTAGCAACAGTCGCAACCGTCAACGACGCCATCTTTATGACGGAAAACATCTGGATCATGATTAGCGCCATGCTGGTGTTCATCATGGGTCTTGGATTTGCATGTGTCGAAGCAGGCCTTGTGCGTGCGAAGTGCTCTGCAAACGTAGCCTTCAAAAACATCGCGGTCCCGGCCATCGGCATCACGATGTACGCTCTACTTGGCTTTGGCCTCATGTATCCAGGCACATTCAACGCCATTACCGGCTGGCTCGGATTTTCGGGCTTCGGCATTGGCGACTGGGCCAACCCGGCAAGCTTCACCTCCGCTTACAACGGCCACTTTACTTTATTTGCAGACTGGCTTTTCCAGGCAATGTTCGCAGCAACCGCAGCAACGATTGTTTCCGGTGCTGTTGCTGAACGCGTGAAGCTCAACTCCTTCTTGATTTTCACCATCGTCTATGTGGCTCTCGTCTATCCGATCGTGGGTAGCTGGACATGGGGCGGCGGCTGGCTCTCTACCCTTGGCGCACACGGTTTTCATGACCTCGCCGGTTCTACGCTCGTGCACTCTGTGGGTGGCTGGGCTGCTCTCGCTGGCGTAATGATTCTCGGACCGCGTATCGGCAAGTATGTGAACGGAAAGGTTCACGCTATCCCGGCTCACAACATTCCTCTCGCCACTGTCGGTGTGTTCATGCTGTGGTTCGGCTGGTGGGGATTCAACGCCGGTTCCGCACTCTCTGGCGACCCGAAGGCCACTAGCTGGATTCTCGTGACCACGAACCTCGCTGCTGTCGCAGGCATCATTACCGCAACGCTCACAAGCTGGATCGTTTCCAAGAAGCCTGACGCCACGATGGCCTTGAACGGATGCCTTGCCGGTCTCGTCGCTATCACCGCCGGTGCTGACGTTGTGACCCCGCTCTCTTCCTGGATTATCGGCGCTATCGCTGGTGTGCTCGTAGTCGGTGCAGTGTTCCTCTTCGACCGCTTGCACTTGGATGACCCGGTCGGTGCTCTCTCTGTCCACCTCGTGAATGGTGTCTGGGGCACACTCGCAGTCGGTCTCTTCGACATGACTGGCGACTACACGCTCGGCACTCAAGCTATCGGCGTTATCGCCTACGCTCTCCCCTGCTTTGCCGCAGCAAGCGCAATCTTCCTTGTGATTAAGAAGACGATTGGCCTTCGCGTCACGGAAAAGCAAGAAATGCGCGGGCTCGACCAAAGCGAACACGGTCAAGAAGCCTACAGCGGATTCCAAATCTTCAGCAATATGTAGTTTAGAACTCGCTTAGAAAAGTATCTCTGTTGACTAAAAGGCCCCGGAACGAAAGTTCCGGGGTTTTCTTATGTTGTACAAAAAAAATCCTAACAGAAATTTTCGTAAGGACAATGCGTTCTATCGAACAGCGTGTCAAAAGTTTTCAACTTCTTTGAGCCAGTCAGCAGAAGATGCATCACTGGGCATTCGCCAATCGGCTCGCGGGGATAACGAAATTGTTCCGACTTTGGGGCCGTCGGGAATGCAGCTTCGTTTGAATTGCTGTGCAAAGAACCTTTTCAAGAAAAGCTTGAGGACGCGAATAAGTTCTATACGCGGATACTTCGTCTCGTGCAACGCATCGCCTCCAAACGCCTTCTCGGCAAGGTAAAGCAACTTCGCAGGTTCTGCACCATATTTTGTAAAATGATACAAGTAGAAATCGTGAATCTCGTACGCTCCGAGAATGCTTTCGGTCTTTTGCGCGATTTGACCGTTGCCGTCTGCGGGCAAAAGTTCCGGCGAAACAGGCGTATCGAGGATGTCACGAAGGACTGCAGCAAGCGCTGCGGCAGTTTTTGTTGAAATTGAATCCACCGCAGTATCTGAAGTTATGAAATTCCGGGCATGTTCGGCATACCAAGCGACAACATGACGTACAAGCGTCTTGGGAATATCGCAGTTCACTGCATACATCGACATATGATCGGCGTTGTAAGTGCTCCAGCCAAGCGCAATCTCGGAAAGGTCGCCTGTACCAACGACAATGCCACCTTCCTTATTTGCCAAGTCCATCAAGATTTTTGTACGTTCACGCGCTTGCACATTCTCGTAAGTCACATCAAGTTTTGCAGCATCGTGACCGATGTCCTTGAAATGTTGCAAACACGAAGGCTTGATATCAATTGTCCGGAGTTCGACGCCCAAGAGTTCCGCCATGGCGACAGCATTGTTCTTCGTGCGTTTTGTCGTCCCGAATCCAGGCATTGTCACCACGAGAATTTCGCTTAGCGGACGCTTCAACAACTTGAACGTTTCGATAACGACAAGCAATGCAAGCGTCGAATCCAGCCCGCCACTGAGTCCGAGTACAGCGCGTTTGGCATACGACGATTCCAAGCGCTTGGCAAGCCCAGCACATTGGATGTTGAAGATTTCCTGGCAGTTGGCGTCGCGCGTTTCGAGAGAACTCGGCACAAACGGCATGGGCGCAATATAGCGGTACTTGAGACCTTCCGAGGGATTTTTCAAATCATTTGCAACAACGGGAAGCGCTGAAAAATTTGCAGCCTTCGCAAAATATTCCATCGAATCAAAGTCCTGAAAACTCCCTTCGCTCAAGCGTTGCATATTCAGACGTTCCACATCGATATCCGCAAAGATGATTTCGCTTTGACGGCTGTAATTCTTGCGTTCGGCAAGCATCGAACCGTTTTCGGCAATCATCAAGTGCCCGCTAAAAACCATGTCCGTGGTAGATTCATGGACTCCTGCCGATGCATAGACATACGCGGCCATGCAGCGTGCGGACTGGTTCTGCATGAGGTTTCGGCGATAGTCACCCTTCCCCACCAACGCATCGCTTGCCGACAGATTCAGGATAACATTTGCTCCAGCCAAGGCGAGGCAACCACTTGGTGGCGCTGGCGTCCAAAGGTCTTCACAGAGTTCAACGCCAAAGCGAACTTCAGAACTTGAACCTTTTACTGTAAAAAAGTTCGTCACCGGCACATCGCCAAGCCCTTCAATCGGGCAAACCGTTGATTGTTTCAGCAAATCGCGTCCGCTGTTGAAATGCCGTTTTTCGTAAAACTCGCGCTGGTTCGGCAAATGAATCTTGGGAGTTACACCGATAATTTTACCACGCTGGAGCAACGCCGCACAGTTGTAAAGCTTGCTCATAATTCTAAGCGGGAGCCCCACTGCCATAACCATGTCGGAATCGTCAAACGCTTTTGCAATTTTCAAAAGCGAAGCGACCGACTTATGCAACAAAAGTTCTTGATGGAACAAGTCGCTACAGGTGTAACCCGTAATGCAAAGTTCCGGAAAAACGGCGACTGCGGCCCCTTCGTTTTTGGCGAGGTGACCGCAGCGGATAATTTCTTCAGTATTGAAATCCGTATCTGCCACTTTCAAAGCCGGGCAGACGGATGCGATTCTGTAAAAACCGAACATTTTATTTTGTAATCAATCCAAGTTTATTCATGCGGTAATTCATCATTCGCGGAGAAATACCGAGTTCGCGACCCGCCGCAGAAATGTTACCGTCGTTACGCTTGATGGCTTCGGTAATCAGTTCCTTTTCGTAATTACACATCATCACATCAAGTGGCGCATGATCTGTAATGATTTTCCCAGCACTGGTGCTGAGGCAAGTCTGTAGCGAAGGCGGGAGATTGTAGCTATGAATGCAATTGTCCGTAGCAGTAAGCACGGCGCGTTCAATGCAGTTTTCCAGCTCGCGGACGTTTCCCGGCCAATGATAGCTCATCAACAAGTTAATCGCGGTTGTCGATAAGCGAGCGATTTTTTTATTGTACTTGAGATTCATCTTTTCGATAAAGTGCTCTGCAAGCAAAATAATGTCGCTTTGGCGTTTTGCCAAGTCCGGCATGGAAATCGGGAAAATGTTCAGACGATAGAACAAGTCTTCGCGGAAAAGCTTTTTTTCCATAAGTTCTTCAAGGTTGCGACTCGTCGCCGCCAAGAAGCGCACATCGGAATGGAGTTCTTCGTTGCTACCAACCCTGCTAAACGTCCGCTCCTGCAAAAAACGCAACAATTTGACCTGCGTTTGCATCGTCAAATCGCCAATTTCATCAAGGAAAAGCGTTCCGCCATCGGCGATTTCGGCACGGCCCTTGCGCATGCTGATAGCGCCCGTAAAAGCGCCCTTTTCATGACCAAACAATTCACTTTCGACAAGGCTCTCCGGGAGCGCAGCACAGTTGAGCGTCACAAAAGGCTTATCCTTGCGGTCCGAAAGATTTACGATGGCACGGGCAACCATTTCTTTACCCGTACCGCTACCGCCACGAATAAGAACTGTCGCATCCGAAGTAGCAACCTGACGCACCTGCTCATAGACTAACTGCATTTCACGGCAGTTTCCGATAATGTTCTCGGGCTTGCCGCTTAGCATATCGCGCAATTTCTGGTTTTCGTCAATCAAGGACTGACGTTCCACAAGCATCGTCTGGCATTCGCTGGCCGCATCACCTGTAATGTTCGCGATAATTTCCAAAAGAGCAACATCGCGATCCAGGTCTGTCGTTACATCGACTGGACGATCAACAGAAAGCGTTCCGATAATTTGTTCATCATGAACCAATGGAACACAGATAAACGCCACTTGCGAATCGTAATTGCGGGTTCCCGTGCGGTTCAAAAAACGCGAATCCTTGCGCAAATCCGGAATTACGTGGCTTCGACCCGTTTCAGCCACATGGCCCGTAATGCCTTCGCCCATCTGGTATTGACCCAACTGTTTTCTCTTTTCGTCAAGACCATGCGAAGCTTCAATTTTCAAGGTATTACCGAACAGCAAGGTAAAAGTGCCGTTCAGCATACCCATTTCGGTATCCAAAATCGTAAGCACATTATCCAAAAGTTTCTCTGCGTTTCTTTCGTGGATAATGGCGACGCTAATCTTTTGAATGACCGATATTTCTGGACCTATTGGCTGTTTCATAATTTGCAAATATAGTTACTAGTTAATAATTGCTAAGACAACTCGAAGTTAGGATGCAGGAGCTACAACCTCTCCTTAATGCGCTGGAGAGCAACTTTAGTCTGTTCATGGTCACCGAACGCCGTCAAGCGGAAATAGCCTTCGCCACACGGGCCAAAGCCGCTTCCCGGCGTACCTACGACCTCGCATGCCGCAAGCAACCGATCAAAGAAGTCAAACGATTTTTCGCCATCGGGAATTTTCCACCAGATGTACGGAGCATGTTCTCCGCCAAAGACGGTATAGCCGCACGAAGTCAGTTCCTTGCGGATCATGGAGGCTGTGTCCATGTAACCGCTAACGACAGCCTTTGTCTGTTCCCAACCTTCCGGCGTATAGATGGCTTCGGCGGCGCGCTGAGTCACATAACTCACACCGTTGAACTTGGTGCACTGGCGGCGGTTCCACATCGAGCGGAGCTTGCCGAGTTCATGCGGAACAATTGTGTATGCGCAGCGGACACCCGTAAAGCCAGCGGTCTTGCTGAAGCTACGGAATTCAATGGCGCATGTGCGAGCCCCCGGAATCTCGTAAATGGAATGCGGAAGTTTTTCGTCGCGGATGTAGCAGTTGTAGGCTCCATCGAACAAAATAATTGCGCCCGTTTCGTTTGCGTAATCGACGAACTTCTGGAGCGTTTCGCGGCTGAGCACTGTTCCCGTCGGATTGTTGGGGCTGCAAAGATAAATTAGCTGCACAGGGTTCTTCGGCAAATCCGGCTGGAAATCATTCTCAGCAGTCGAAGAAAGATAGGTTACTTCGGAAAAATGTCCATCGGCCTGCAAAGTACCCGCACGACCAGCCATCACGTTGCTATCGAGATACACTGGATAAACCGGGTCCGGGATTGCAATTTTTGCATCGCCGGCAAAAATTTCCTGAATGTTACCGACATCGCACTTGGATCCATCACTGACAAACACATCGTCCGGATCCATTTCAATTCCGCGAGACGTGTATTCACCACGAATAATCGCTTCACGGAGAAAATCGTAACCTTGTTCAGGGCCGTAACCACGGAATGTCCACTTGACGCCCATTTCGTTCACAGCCTTGTGCATCGCCTCGATTACGGCAGGGATTAACGGAGACGTCACATTGCCTATACCCAAGCGAATGATGTCCGCATTTTCGTGGGTGCCTTGGTATTCTTTTATCTTCTTTGCAATCGTAGAAAAAAGGTAACTGCCCGGAAGACGGTCGTAATACGGATTGATAATAGAATTGTTCATAATTAGGTATTAGGTTTTAGGTAATAGTTTTTTGAAACTCTTTCGTCTCTAGTCTTTCGTCTCTCGTCTAATCGATAACGCCTTTAAATACTTCTTTCGCGGGGCCGGTCATAAAGACAGGGCCACCATCTTCGTGTTTGATGTGGAGCGTTCCGCCATCGAGAACGATGTCTGCTTCGACTCCGATTCGGCCTGTACGCTGGGCTGCAACAAGCGTGGCGCAGCTCCCTGTGCCGCAAGCCATTGTCACTCCGCAGCCACGTTCCCAGACGCGCATGCGAATCGTATTTTTGTCAACAACTTGTGCGAACTCAATGTTGCAACGATCCGGGAAAATCTTATCGACTTCGAGAATCGAGCCCCATTTTTCAAGCTGTATTTTTTCGATGTCATCAACAAAGATGACCGTATGCGGATTTCCCATCGAAACGGTCTCGCCGGTGAAATCGAAAGTATCCGCAGTCAACTTGATTGTCCCCAAGAAATCACGCGGGAGCCCCATGTTCACGCATACACGGCCATCAGGCAAAACAGACGGCTTTACAAGGCCGCTTTTCGTATGCAAGAAAAACGTGGATTCATTACTGAGACCACGACTTTGGATAAACTTCGCAACGCAACGTGTCGCATTTCCGCACATGGCCGCTTCAGAGCCATCCGCATTGAAAATACGCATTTCAAATTCGTTGCCTTTTACATTTTCGTTCAACGGGGTCACGACAACAACACCATCGGCACCAATGCCAAAACGCCTATCACAAAGTTCAATCACGCGCTGTTCGAGAGATGCTCCGGGAGTCATGTCAAACGATTCACCTGGTTCAACCAACACGAAATCGTTGCCCAATCCGGTCCATTTTGAAAATTTTAACGACATATTTATAATCCTTTTTGCGGTGCAGTGCAAAAAACGTGCCATTTTTACAAATTTTGTTAAAACAGCGTTTTTAGACGAAAAAGGGCATTTTTCTAAAAGGAAACCTTTCCATAAAAAGAATTGTTTTACATATTATGTAAAACAAAACCAATGCTTTACATAATATGTAAAAGAAGTTTATCTACAATTCAAAAGATTTAGCAACACGATTTACTGCGTTTTTTCGTTCATCTTCCGCGTTTTTACGTTTCTAGACAAACTTTTAAAAATTACAGTCTATGTAAATCAAAAGGTTGTCTTTACAATTATTGTAAAACTCATAGGTTTAAAAACATTAAATAAGCCCAGATTACGCCAAATTTTATTCTTGGCACAATTTTTGCAAACAGGACCAAGAAATTACAGAAAGTGTATATTAGGACCCCCATTATGTCATTACAGCACCAGTACAACGGAAGGACAAAATTTATCATCGTCACCGGAGGCGTCATCTCCGGACTCGGCAAAGGAGTAGCAGCAGCGTCCATCGGGGCGCTGCTTTCTGCTAGAATGAAGGTCGTTCCCGTCAAATGCGACGGTTACTTGAACACCGACCCAGGCACAATGAACCCGACAGAACACGGCGAAGTTTTTGTTCTGGACGACGGCGGCGAATGCGACATGGACTTCGGCCACTACGAACGCTTTTTGAATGTAACAGCCAAGAAGGATTGGAGCCTCACGATGGGCCGCATTTTCAAGATGATTCTTGAAAAGGAACGCCACGGCGATTACCTCGGACATACGGTGCAGTTCATCCCTCACGTAACCGACCTCATCAAGGAACAGTTTTACAGAATTGCGAACCAAGAGAAGGCCGATGTACTGCTCATCGAAATCGGTGGAACCGTGGGCGACCTCGAAAACCAGTTCTACATCGAGGCGGCTCGACAGTTGAGTCACGAAGTCGGCGACCACAACGCCATTTTTGTGCACCTCACCTACGTTCCGATACCCTCCGGCGTAAACGAACAGAAATCCAAGCCCACACAGATGTCCGTCCGCGATTTGAACAAGCTCGGCATTTACCCCGAAATTGTCATCGGCCGCTGCGAAGAATATATCAAGCCGCATCTCAAGGAAAAAATAGGCCTGTTCTGCAACCTGCCTGCAAACCATGTCATTTCAGGCATCGACGTGAAGCACGTCTATGAATGCCCGCTCGTCTATGACGCAGAAGGCATTCCCGAAATCCTTTCCAAAACGCTCAACATTTACGCTCCGCCAAAACTGGATCAGTGGAGCAAGCTCGTCGATGCCCTCAAGCGCAATTCCGTCAATCCGCGCAAGACTTTGACAGTCGCCATTTGCGGTAAATACCTAGCCCTCGAAGATTCATACGCCTCCGTCGTCGAAGCCATTTCGCACTCATCGGCGCATTTAGACTTGCATGCGAACATCCGCTGGGTCGATACGGAAAAAATCGAAAACGGCAGCGTTTCTGTTGAAGCTGCGCTCAAGGGAATCGATGCCGTTATTGTTCCGGGCGGGTTCGGAAGCCGTGGCATCGAAGGCAAGATTCAAGTTATTCGCTACGTGCGAGAAAACAAAATTCCGTTCCTCGGTATATGTTACGGCATGCAGCTCGCCGTTGTCGAATTCGCACGCCACGTTTGCGGAATCAAGGGCGCAGGCACTATCGAGATGGAAAGCGAAACGAACCACGTCGAAGTTCCGGTCATCGCATTCCTCCCCGGCCAAGAAAAAGTCAAGGATTTGGGAGCAACCATGCGACTGGGCGGCCACGATGTCGTCATAAAAGACGGGAGCCGCGCCGCTGAAGTTTACGGTTCAAAAGCCATTCGTGAACGTTTCCGCCACCGCTACGAAGTGAACCCGAATTATGTCGCTCAAATTGAACAAGGTGACACCACGGGAGCTAACAAGCAGAAACTCATCTTCTCCGGAAAAGCCGCAAACGAAGATATCATGCAGATTATGGAACTCACGGACCACCCCTACTTTTTGGCATGCCAGTTCCACCCTGAATTGAAGTCCTCGTTAATCCATCCGGCACCGCTTTTCTTGGGCCTTTTGAAAGCAGCCGACGAGAAAACGTAAGAGAGCAATTTCTATATTGCTCTCCAAATGGATAAACTTTTAAATTTCGATAACGAGTATCTTTGGCACCCTTACGCAGCGCTGCATAAGGGGCCTTCTCGTTTTTTGGCGAAATCTGCACACGGCACGACCATCGAAACCGCTGATGGTTTAAAACTCATCGACGCCGTATCAAGTTGGTGGTGCATGGCCCACGGTCATAACGCTCCCGAGATAGTCGAGGCAATTCGCAAGCAGAGCGAAAAAATGTGCCACGTAATGTTCGGCGGATTTACGCACGAGCCGGCGATTGAACTGGGTGAACGCCTTGTAAATTTCTTGCCAAAGGGACTCAACAAGATTTTCTTCGCGGATTCGGGAAGCATTGCCGTGGAATGCGCCGCCAAGATGGCAGTGCAGTACCAGCATTCGCTCTCCCGCCCGGAACGCTGTAAGTTGGTCGCCTTGAAGGGCGGCTACCACGGCGATACCGCGGGTGCCATGGCGCTCTCCGACCCCGACGGGATGCACATACTTTTCCGCGGGATTATGCCGCAGCACTACTTTGCGGAACGCCCGAATTGCAGGTTCGACGAGCCGTGGGACGATAGCGATTTTGCTTCGATGGAACGGGTCGTAAGCGAGCATGAAAACGAAATCGCCGCCGTCATCTGCGAACCTGTTTTCCAAGGCGGGAACGGCATGTGGCTCTATAATGCGGGTTATTTGAAAGCGCTCCGTAAGCTTTGCGACCGTTACGGTATCCTGTTGATTTTGGACGAAATCGCTTCGGGATTCTACCGCACTGGCCCGCGATTCGCAATGATGCATACCGCGAGTGGAGAAAGTGCAGGCTTTGATCGCGAAGGTAAATGCGCCGATTTCATTAAGCCCGACATCATGTGCATCGGCAAGGCACTTACGGGCGGAAGCATTACAATGGCGGCTTGTGTCGCATCCGAGAAGGTTGCCGAAACAATTACGAACAGCAAGATTCCTGCATTTATGCACGGACCCACTTACATGGCAAACCCTTTGGCATGCGCCGCGGGAATTGCATCGCTTTCGCTGTTCAAAAGTCGCGATTATGCAACGAGTGTCGCTCGGATTGAAAAGCGCCTGAAGCAGAACCTGGAACCGCTCAGCAGTCTCGAAAACGCCGCCGATGTCCGTGTTCTCGGCGCCATCGGTGTGCTGGAACTCAAGGCGAAGCCTTCTGCCGACGATATACAGCACGTGATTCGCGAAACGGGAGTGTGGTTGCGCCCCTTCTGCAATTACGTCTATACCATGCCACCGTTCATCACAAGTGACCAGGAAATCGACCGCATCTGCGAAGCCATCAAACTCATAGGCGAATGCAAGCCCGCCCCGGTTATCGAAGGCGAAGACGAATTCCACGAGTAAATATTAAAACGAGCTTCGCTTTACAGACAAAAGACGAGAGACGAAAGAAACGCAAACAGGCTAAACAAAAAAGAATATACTCAGAAAGACAATGGATTACTACAGTTTGAAAATGCGCGCATCGCAGCAAGTCGGTGAAGGCGAAAATGCACACGAACAGCACATTTCCGGTGCCGAACGCATCGTCACCCGCGAAAACGTCGAGGCCGTTTGCTCCGCCATGGTAAAGCGTGCCATGACACATTCCAAGGGCGATCCGGATTTTATCAACGTGAAAATCGAGAAGGTCCACGAAAGCGATATCAGGATTTTGAAAGCTTTGCCGGTGACGCGTGTGGATGTGGATACATGGCAGGAAGGGCTCGACAAGGCTTTCGAACTCATCACCCCGCTCATGGGAACTGGTTCCAATGACCAACGCAGTTCTCAAGAATTCCGCGAAAAGTTGCAAGAACTTTTAAAGGCAACCTACCCCATGCGCGGAGCCATGCTCTACGACATTGCGACGGGAAAGCGCCTGGAACCTGACCAGACCCGTGGCGTGCGCGCCACCTACATGGATGCGCTCCAGGGCAACGTAGTAGATAGTTGCAAGAACCACTTCAACGAAGCCATCGTGCTTGCAACAAAAGTGGCGAATGCTCCCGGCATGGTGGCGGAATTCTGCATCTCCGACGACCCGAATTACGTGACGGGCTATGTCGCAAGCAAGGAACTCGGCTACGTGCGCATCATGAAGATGAAGGAAATGGGCGACGAAAACGGAGGCCGGATTTTCTTGTTCGATTCCCGCAAGGCCAAAGCCGAAGAGTGTATTGAATATTTGCAAAAGAAGAAGGTTTTGGTGGAAGTTGTCAACAGAACTTAAATTGTCATCCTGAGCGGAGAACCGAAGGTTCGAAGTCGAAGGATCCAGGGCAGAATGGAATGAACGAAAGAATCTTAGACTTATTTACGAAAGACGCTTTGGAAACGGCGCGAGCGAATAATACTTACCGCTCGATGCGCTTGATGGAATCACCGGAATCATCGTGCGTTAAAATCCGCTCTGCAAATGGAGTTTTGCAAGAACAAATTTTGTTGGCATCCAATTCGTACCTGGATCTCGCGAACATTCCCGAGCTAAAACAGGCGATGGCGAATGCGGTACTTGAATGGGGCACCGGAAGCGGCGGGGCACGCCTCACTACCGGCAACAAGACACCGCACCAGGAACTCGAAGAGACCATTGCACAGTTCAAGGGTACGGAATCCGCCATCACGTTCAATACCGGCTACATGGCAAATGTCGGTACGATTTCAGCGCTTTGCGGCAAGAACGACTTTATCTTTAGCGACGCACTGAACCACGCGAGCATTATCGACGGAATTCGGCTTTCCCGTGCGAACTGCAAGGTTTACAGGCACAACGATATCGCGGATTTGGAACGTGTCATTAAAGAGGCCAAGGCGGAACACGCGACGCAAAGCGCAGCTTCAAGTGACACGCGACCTTTCCGCGGGCTCATTGTGACCGATGCCGTATTCAGCATGGATGGCGACCTGGCCGATTTGCCGGAACTTTTGCGCGTTGCCCGCGAACAAGATGTATTACTTATGATTGACGAAGCGCACGCCACGGGCGTGGTCGGCAGAACCGGCAGGGGTCTCGCCGAGCACTACGGCTGTGCTCACGCCGACGTTACCGTCGGCACGTTGAGCAAAGCCGTCGCCGCCGAAGGCGGCTTCGTGGAGGGTTCGAAGAAACTCATCGAATTCCTCAAGAACAAGGCCCGCAGTTTCATCTTCACGACTGCAATGGCGCCCGCCGTGGCCGCCGCCGCAAACGCGAACCTCAAGTACATCGACGCCCATCCCGAGCGCGTGCAAACGCTCCAGGACAACGTCAAGTACTTCTGCGATGCATTGCGCAGCGCCGGCTTCCAGATACCGCCCACCGCATCTGCCATCGTTCCCATTATCATCGGCGACGAAGCCCGCGCCCTTGAAATCTCGGCAACACTCCAGAAGCGCGGAATCCTGATTCCCGCTATCCGCTACCCCACCGTCGCAAAAGGGCAAGCCCGCCTCCGAGCAAGCCTCATGGCCACGCATACGCGGGAACAACTGCAAACCGCCGCTGCTGCAATTACTCAAATCATAAAAAACTTTGATTAAAAATATGCCCTTCAAAAATCATTCGTCTTTCGTCTCTCGTCTTTCATCTAAACCTAAAGGTTATTTCGTCACCGCCACTGGCACCGATGTCGGCAAGACCTTTGTCACGGCACTCCTCGTCAAGAAATGGCGCGATTCGGGAATCGACGCTGGCTACTACAAGGCAGCCCTTAGCGGAGCCGAACTACGCGACGGCAATTGGGTCGCTGGCGATGCCGACTACGTCAAGACCATCGCTGGCCTCCCCGACACGCAGGAACAGCTCGTCAGCTACGTTTACAAGGAAGCAGTTTCTCCGCACCTGGCCGCTCGCAAAGAGGGGAACCCGGTAGAACTTTCGAAAGTCCGCAACGATTTTAATGCGGCTCGCGCTCGCCACGAATTCATTTTCGCCGAAGGAAGCGGAGGCATCATCTGTCCTATCCGCTACGATTCCGGCGCATCTCACGCGACATTAATAGCAGGCGGCACAAACAAATCTTCGCAAAAAATATTCCTCACCGATATCATGAAGGAACTCGGCCTCCCCTTGCTTGTTGTCACCACGGCAGCGCTCGGCTCCATCAACGCTTGCGTGCTCACGGTCGAATATGCCCGCGCAAGGTGTTTGGATGTCCGCGGCATTATTATAAATCGCTACGGAATGAGCCAGAACCTGGAAATGGAAGATGACAATATCGCCATGATGCACGACCTGACCGGGCTTGAAATCCTCGCTAAAATCCCAGAAGGAGCCTCTGATTTGGGCGTTCAACCGTTTTAATTTTACATTTTCTTGCAAACTCCAAAAACACATTACAAAAAGTGTAAAAAACGTCTTAAAAATTATAAAAAAACGCATTGTCGCAGGTGCATTTTTTTACTATAATTTCGCCCGATGAAAAGCGCGGAACATGAAATCATCGAGCTTGCATTAAAAAAAGCATCACCGGCTCACCAAAAGGTCGGTTGGGTAAAAATTTTTAATAAAGTTCTTGTTCCCGTTCAAAAAGTTTTCAGTTTTAAGGCAAAGGCATTTAGCTTTTGCCTTTTTTATTGCACACTGCATCGTCATTCTGAGCGAAACGAAGAATCCAATTATATTCAGCCCTGGATCCTTCGATTTCGTGCTACGCACTTCACTCAGGATGACGGCGTGGAAACAACCGCTTTTTACATTCAAGCAACGAGTAGATCATGAACGAAAAATTCCAATGGAAAGCAAAGCGCGAGCGCAAGGCGTTCATAGCCTTGGCAGACGGAACCATTTTTCACGGTTACGCCTTTGGCGATAAGAAGGACACCGTCGGCGAAGCCGTGTTCAACACCGGCATGGCAGGTTACAAACAAATTCTCACCGACCCGTCTTACGCTGGCCAGTTCGTCGTTTTCACCACGGCAGAAGTTGGCGCTTACGCCACGAACTTCGAAAAATCCGAATCCCGTCAAGTTTTCTTGAACGGCATTGTAGTGAATTCCCTCGACTGGGTTTCCAAGGAACTGAACGAAGAATCGCTCCATGATTTCATGCTTGCGCAGAAGAAGGCGGGCATTGCAGGCGTCGATACTCGGGCACTTACAATCCACCTCCGCGAAAACGGAGCGCAAAAAGCCTACCTCCATGTCGAAGACACGGAAATGACCGAAGCCGAAGCTATTGAAAAGGCAAAGGCATGGGAAGGCCTCGACGGTCAGGATTACGCAAGTAAGGTCTCTGACCCGAACGGCTACGAATTCAATAACGAAGGCAAGTACCACATCGTCGCTCTCGATTTCGGTATCAAGACGAACATCTTGAGAAACCTCGCCGCTCAGGACATGCGCGTGACCGTCATGCCGATTGGCACGAGCTACGAAAAAATCATGGAACAAAATCCGGATGGCGTGTTCCTCTCGAATGGCCCTGCCGACCCGAACAGCCTTCCGCAGGTTTACAACATGGTCAAGCAACTCCTCGGCAAGATTCCTCTCATGGGTATTTGCCTTGGTAACCAACTCCTTGGCCTTGCTCTCGGTGCAAAAGTTTCCAAGCTCAAGTTCGGCCACCACGGCTGCAATCATCCGGTCAAGAACCTCTTGACGGGCGCTGTGGAAATCACGTCAC
>JAFWRL010000308.1 GCA_017520105.1 Fibrobacter sp. | reverse complement strand
TCGCCGCCAAAGAACCGCAACAGTCTGTCGCAACGGTTCTTGTTCGAGGCAATCAGAAATCCCAAGACAAGCGAGAACACCAGCACCACCAGCGAGAGCCATTTCAAGGCCCGCAAAGCAATCCCCTTGATGTTGGATCGGAACACAATTGGCAGAACGCGCGCATAGTTCGCTTTCAAAGGCGCAAATGAATTCTGACTGGTTGGCGATGTGGTCTGGGTTTCCATGACAATTCCCTTTCAGAAACTGATCGCACCCATGTCTTGGTTCCAGCGGAAGTAGATGTATTTTGCATCTCCATCCGCTTTCTTGATGATGGCGGCGGCTTCGAGATAGTCCGGCCACGTCTCGTCCGTGAAAGACTCCACGACGCCACGTGCCGCAAGGAACGCCGCAACGTTGATATCGTGCGTGACTGCCACGACGAGCGGCCAGTCCTTGTCATGCAGGGCGTTCAGATGCCGCTCCATCTTTTTCGCGGCACGGCGGAGGCGCTTGAATCCACGCTGCTTCCCGGTGCGGAAGTAATCGTTCAGTCGTTCGTGGTAGTTTCCTTCGGCGGCAAGTTCCATGCGCTTTTCGACTGAGCCGAAGAACGGCGACTCGCTACCGAGAAACGGTGCAAGGCGCACCTTGCGCTCGATTGACTGGCCGGTCCCGACGAGATCAAGCCCCATTGCCATCGCACACGCCGTCTGTAGTGTGCGGAACGTCTCGCTTGCGTAGAAAGCGGCTGACTTGGGCAGAAGATTGTTCGCCAGCATCAAGCCAAAATTGTGCGCCCAGCGCCAGCCGTTTTCCGTGAGTGACAGGCTCGCGCCAAAGGTGAGATCGCCCGGATCAAGCGGCGGACGCTCGGCGTGGCGGATAAGTAACGTGACGCGCCCTCCGTTGTCGAGCGTGTCCTTCATTTCAACCAGCGGCATCTTCTCAATTCGGCGGCCACGGCAATCGTATTGTACTTCTCTTGCGTATTCCATAATTTTCATACGCAGTCAATATAGCAATTCTCGTGCCAAGGCATGAGAAGCCCCGAAACCTTGCGATTTCGGGGCTTCCAGTGGTCAAATAATAGTCACTGGTCAAATAATAGTAAAATCTGATCCCTTAATGTCTATGAAAACATGATTAACCCAATCTCGCCACGAACCACTTGAGCCATCCTTGAATTTTGCCTTACGCCCAAAAGGTAATTTAAGGATATAACGTTCAGCCACTTCTATTGCAGTCTTCCACATTTCTTCAGTCTCTCCATGAGAAGCAACGGTGTCATCATTCAGGAATATAAGATAAATCAACTTTGCCTTGACACCTATCTTCTTATTGAGGAAAAACAAATGTGCCAGTCTGTTAGCAGTCTGGTACATGGCATCAGTCCATGATACAGCATCATAATCCGCGCCAATAAATTCTGCGGTTTCCGCTAACGAGTTAAGGATCGTTTCACGAGATACCTTTGCTTTTGCTTTCATTCCTCCGCCGAACAACTCAGATATGTGTGCTTTGGCCTCAAACAAAAGAACCGTGCCATCATTGGTTTTTGCTAAACCATCCCAAACAGGGCCACCCTTGGGCCAAAACTCTCCAACCAATTGTCCAGAACATCTACCAAGTCCTATCTGTTGCAAAAAATCCTCGTCTTGATATTCTCGATACTGGTCGCTATCTATCGGAGATAGCCAATCCGCAATACGTGTCTTGAGCTTTCGCTCAAGGAGACGTCTGTTTTTAGGATGATTGAATAAGCATTGGATATCCCGTTGGCTTCCTCTTTCTGCTTTTCCTTTTGACATTATCTTCTCCTTGATTGATTTGTGATCCTCTCTGAAAGCGCGTTGAACGACCTCCCGCAACCATCCAGCAACTTGTACGCACGTTCGCGGA
>JAFWRL010000307.1 GCA_017520105.1 Fibrobacter sp. | reverse complement strand
TTCGTTGACCAGGACGCCAGCGACGAAGAAATTGAAAAGGCTTTCCGCCCGAACACCAAATGCTTCTTCGGCGAAACGGTTGCAAACCCGGCAGGCAAGGTGCTCGACCTCAAGCGCTTCGCTGACATCGCCCACAAGCACGGCGTTCCGATGATTGTCGATAACACATTCCCGACTCCGATTCTCTGCCGTCCGATTGAATACGGCGTCGATATCGTGACGCACTCCACCACCAAGTACATGGATGGCCATGCTACTGCAGTCGGTGGCTGCATCGTGGATAGCGGCAACTTCGACTGGGAAGCAAACCACGACCGTTTCAAGGGCCTCACCGAACCGGATCCGAGCTACCACGGCCTTGCTTACACGAAGGCTTTCGGTAAGGGTGCCTACATCACGAAGGCGACTGCCCAGCTCATGCGCGACTTTGGTTCCATCCAGTCTCCGCAGAACGCATTCCTTCTGAACGTGGGTCTCGAAACATTGCACCTCCGCATGCCGCGCCACTGCGAAAACGCTCTCGCTTGCGCTAAGTTCCTCAAGAACCATCCGAAGGTAGCTTGGGTCAACTATGCTGGCCTCGAAGGCGACAAGTACTATGAACTTGCCCAGAAGCAGTTCAAGGGTGGCCTCCCGTGCGGCGTTCTCACGTTCGGTATCAAGGGCGGCCGTGAAAAGTCCATCCAGTTCATGGATAGCCTCAAGATGATTTGCATCGTGACCCACGTGGCCGACGCCCGCAGCTGCGTGCTGCACCCGGCAAGCCACACGCACCGTCAGCTCAGCGACGAACAGCTCATCGAAGCAGGCGTTGCACCGGACCTGATCCGCTTCAGCGTCGGTATTGAAAATGTCGAAGACATCATCGCCGACCTCACGCAGGCTTTGGACAAAGTCTAATCCGCAACAAAAATAGCCGCGTAAGCTATGACTTTATAATTCTGCACGGTGCCACAAAACGGCACCGTTTTTTATTGGAGCCGGCCTCGCAACGCCTAGCCACATCCCGCATATATGCCTATATTTAGGGCACTTCAAAAGAAGGATTAAACCATGCTCAATATAATCAGGGCAGTTAGCCGCTTTTTATCGACATACACATCGCTTTTCGTCATCGCATGCGCGGTCATCGCGTTTTTCATTCCCACGCTCTTTGGCTGGGTTCACGGCAACACGAGTTCGATAATTCTCGGCATCATCATGCTCAGCATGGGCCTCACCATTACCATGGACGATGTCCGCAACCTGATGAAACG
The DNA here is from genome assembly GCA_017520105.1 of Fibrobacter sp. The sequence goes on along the minus strand of JAFWRL010000307.1, from coordinate 2,661 downwards.
TCCCGGCGACATCTTCCTCGGTGCGGTCGCGCAATATACCATCATGCCGCTTGTCGCGTTTACACTCACGAAGGTCTTCGGGCTTGACCCGTATTTGGCCATCGGCATTATTCTCGTCGGTTGCTGCCCGGGTGGCGTTTCAAGCAACGTCATGAGTTTCTTGGCAAAAGGCGACGTGACGTATTCCGTGAGCATGACCATGGCAAGCACGCTTCTCGCCCCGCTGATGACTCCGCTTTTGGTACTTTGGCTTGCGGACACGAGCATCGAAGTGAACGCTGTCGGCATGTTCCTCAACATCCTCTACGTGACGATTTTCCCGATTCTCATCGGATTCACCTGCAACTACCTTTGGGGTAAACGCGCAGGCTTCAAGGAATTCCAATCGAACATGCCAGCCGTGAGCGTCATCGGCCTCGCACTAATCGTGGGTGGAGTCATCGTGACTGTGCGTCCGCACCTTTTGGCAAACGGCTTTGGACTTTTGGCACTCATGCTCGCCGTCGTGTTCTGCCACAACGGACTCGGTTATGTACTCGGCTATAGCGTCGGTCGTTTGTTCAAGTTCAGCACCGCCAAGAAGCGCACCATTTCTATCGAAGTCGGCGTGCAGAACGCGGGCATGGCAACTGTCCTCGCGGCAGCATTCTTTGCAAATCCAGAGAACGTAGCCCTCCACCCGGAAGCGGCTCTCAGCGTCGTGCCGTGTGCCATCAGCTGCGCCTACCATTCCATCAGCGGAACAATCCTCGCCGGTATTTTCGCACACATGGACAAGAAAAAAGAATAATCCATACACTTTAAGCCTGATACGTGGGGATTGTACAGTTCCTGATTTTCGTTGGGATTTTGGTGTCGCTTATGTTTTGCGGGGGTGATTTTCCAAACATCAAGATAAAGCGCTACGAAAAGCAAAAAAGTTGTTTCATAGCGAATTATACGATGATTTTATGGCAATTCTTGGTCGGAAAAAGGAAATTGGTGAACTTCATCTCGCGAATTACGAGACAAAAACTAGCGTTTTTGATTAAATTTTGACATTTTTGTAAATGACCAATTTGACCTTGTTGACTTTTTCTACAAAAAAAGGTATATTTACTATAGAGTCCTTGGTTGGTGAATGTCGGCTCCACGCCGTGCGTTTCTTTGGAAACCTAGCCGCTGATGGGACTCCATTTTTTTTGCTCTAACGGATTCTTGTCCGTATAGAATGTCCCATAAAACTGGTTCGCCTGAACATCGAAAATGTCATGCACCAGTTTTATTTTTTCCCTGATAAAATTGAAATAGCGGAAATCGTTCTTCTCATATACCCTGAACACAGTCCACAGCACATAGTCAATCACCTGTAGCAAGGGCAAATGGGACGGCTGTTGCAGGAATATGCGAATTTTACCGTTGTTTTCTTTTCCCCATTTCTGCCGAAACTTAACAATGGCGTCGTTCAGGGCTTCCGTCATATTGGAAACGCTCACGATGTTACTCATCTCTGAAAAATAGATGTCTATTTCGTTATAGAGATGCAAACGATTTTTCAGGAGTTCCGCGACCAAGAATTTATACAATTTCTTGTCGCTCATGTTGAATTTGCGACGAAAAATAGACTCGTCTTTACGTGCAACTATGATGTAGGCTTCAAAATCGGCCTTCTTCAACAATTTGAAAACCTTCTCCTTGACTTCCGCGCAATCTTTATTCGCATGGAAACCGTTCTTAAGATTTTGCACGGACGGAACAGCCTTGAGATATTCGTCCTCCATCAATTCTTTGCGAAGCTTTTCCAAATCAACGAGTAACTGATGAGGATTAGACATTTCCACATAACCAACAGAAAACGTCTTGCTAACTAGACCTTCTTGTAAAAGATTCTTGCCACGATGTCCAAGAATTTTCGGATCTCCCGATTCGTCAAAGTAGTAGAACATTTTCTGTGGCAAAGTCTCTTTCATTACAAACTCCAAAATACATCAAATAATTTCACCTTTGCAATATAAATTATTTCAATTAAACAAACAAGCGTTTGAAATTGCGAGAAATCAATTCTTGTTTTTTCAGGGTGAACGAGGTAAGTCAGGCGTTGCGGGTGCGGCGTATGAGCACCCGCTAGAAGGGGTAGCCCCGGAACGAGTCCGGGGCAGGCTCTAGACCCGACTAGGGCGGGTTATATAAAAAACGCCCACTCAATGAGTGGGCGTGATTATAAGGGTTAGGGTCGGGTTTACCTGACCACTATATTCACGAGCTTGCCGGGCACGACGATGGACTTCACCCCGGAACAAGTCTGGGGCAGGCTCAATACTATGCCGGCTTCACGACGATATTGACAAGCTTACCCGGCACAACAATCGACTTGACGACAGTCATTCCCTTGGTAAACTCCTTCACTCTTTCGTTGTCAAGTGCGAGTTTCTCAAGTTCGGCCTTGTCCATGTCCTTCGCGACAGATGCCTTCGCGCGGACCTTGCCGTTCACCTGGAACACGACTTCCACGGTGTTTTCCACGGCCTTGGAGTGGTCGGCTTCGGGCCAAGCGACGTTCGTGAGCGATTCGTTGTGACCGAGGATGCTCCACATTTCTTCGGCGATGTGCGGGGCGAACGGGTGCAGCAATTTGACGAACGTTTCGCACGGTTCGCGGTAGCGCTTGTCCATCTTCATCAT
>JAFWRL010000306.1 GCA_017520105.1 Fibrobacter sp. | reverse complement strand
TGCCGAGAACTTCGGTCACGAACTTGTCGAACATCGCCATCACGTCGTCCTGGTCCACGAAGGACATTTCCACGTCGATCTGCGTGAATTCCGGCTGACGGTCGGCGCGGAGGTCTTCGTCGCGGAAGCACTTGGCGATCTGGAAGTAGCGGTCCATGCCTGCAATCATCAAGAGCTGCTTGTACTGCTGCGGAGACTGCGGGAGGGCGTAGAACTTGCCCGGGTTCACGCGGGACGGCACGAGGTAGTCGCGTGCGCCTTCCGGTGTCGATTTGCAAAGGCACGGCGTTTCGATATTTTCAAAACCGTTGGCGTAGAAGAAGTCATAGACGGCCTTGAGGAAGCGGCTCTTGAGGAGGAGCTTCTTCTGGATCCACGGACGGCGGAGGTCCAAATAGCGGTACTGCAAGCGGAGGTCGTCGTTTTCCTTGCACTCTTCGTTCGGGTCGTTAATAGCGAGCGGGGAGGTGAGGGCGGCGTTCAAGATTTCGAGCTTGTCGGCTTTGACTTCGATTTCACCCGTGGCGAGCTTTTCGTTCGTATTGCCTTCTTCGCGGGCATAGACCTTGCCGGTCACATAAATTACGTATTCGTTGCGGAGCTGTTCGGCGGTCTTCATCACGTCGGCATTGTAGTCCGGGTTGAAGACGATCTGGGTCTTTCCATACTTGTCGCGGAGGTCAACGAAAATCACACCACCATGGTCACGGCGGCGATCCACCCAACCGGCGAGAGTTACGATTTGGCCAACATCTTCCTTGCGAAGCTGGCCGCAGTTATGAGTACGTTTCATTGTTGTATCCTTGAAGATAATTTTTCGGCGGAAAATATAGCAAAAGGCGAGAGCTGTGACAAAAACTTTTTTGTTTTTGGCATTGCCGAGCCGTACTAGATGCGCTTCGCAGAAGCGCCATATAGCTTTTTAGACGAGAGACGAGAGACTAGAGACGAGAGAAAGTCTGTAAAAACAGCCTTGTTTTGATGAAATTTTTTCTTTCGTCTAAAGATGGGGGAAGTATCCCCCTGCCTGCAGCCCCCAAAGGGTCTTTCGGCTCCCCCTCTGCGGGCGCTCGCCGTCCCGCAACGCCCCGTTAAAAGCAATTGTTGCCGGCTTAAACTTTGAAAGAGCAATGTGCAAAATTTGCACATACCACTTTTGATGTTTCATCTCAGCTCATAAAGAGCACCTATAAGACGCATACGCAGAATTTAACCGACAACAAAAATAAAAGTAAAAAGGATACAAAAAAAGCCCATTGCAAAATGCCACAGGCTATAGAAATTTAGAAAACTGGTTTATTAAGCGAACGCCGCTTTCAACACCTTGCGGGCGACTGCCTGATACGGCATTCCCATCTCAGCAGCTTTGGCTTTCATTTTTTCAATCGTTTCATCGTCAAGCCTAAGCGACACCATCCTCATGCGTTTGTGGCCCTTGGAAAGCGCAGTTTTAGCTCTGGCAACGAGTTCCGCCATTCGCTCATCGTCAATACCAACGGTCTCGTCAAGTTCGCGTTCGACTTCTTCCAGCTCGTCCGGTGTCAGATGGTTTTCCACAACGACATGACCGGCGGCCATAAGTTCATTTTTGAATTCTTCCTTCGTCATGCTTCACCTCCGTGCGATCTTCTCACGGTAACCACCGTGTACATGTCTGATTCAACAACGATAGTCCACGAAATACCGTCCACGACACCAATGAGCTTGTATCGTCCATTATTTGCCGTTTCGATGTGGTAGCTGGAATTCATGAATTTCCCTAACATTTCGGGTGTAAATCCTCTTTCAACCATCCTATCGAGTGCGTGTTCCGTGATGTTCATAAATATAATATATAATTGTATTGCTGCTTTGTCAATACGTTTTTGTGCTATTGATTTTTAGCCCTGTAAACCCAAACGAAAAAATGTTTTACCTCGTCCCATAAAGAGCCCCTATAAGACCTACTTTCTGAATATACCTTATCTTATGCGGGGCCGCAAACATTTTGACGTAGAAAAAATCAGAAATATTGGATTAAATCTTGGGATTTCGCCAATGGGCAAATCAAGTCCTCAACTCGGCTCCAAAAGTAAGCTGAAAAAATATGAATTGGGAATGTATTTCCATACGGTTACACCCCCTGTAAAGTCTATTACGGAGCGTGTAAATATCCTACATCATGTGTAAAGTTTGCGTTACGGCATGGATTTTGCGGGCTCTATGAAATATCCTTTTATCCCTCATTTTTGTCTTTTTATCCGTTTTTTTTGCAGGTAAATAATATTTTCGCAATTTTTTAACGAAAAATTTGTCTTTTTCTTTTTTTTACTTGTATATTCTTTTCTGTGTTTAATGAAAATGCCCTATTTTGGGGTGTTTTTACATGATTGGAGATTTAAATGGCAGAAGATTTGCAAGCTCTTATGGAACGCATCCAGAAGGATGCTGTCGATAAAGCAGAACTCGAAGCAACGTCTATTATTTCAAAGGCAAAAGAAAAGGCCGCCGAAATCGTGAAGGCTGCCGAAGAAGAGGCCAAAGCCAAGCTGGAACAGGCCGACAAGGACGCGGTCGCGTTTACGGAACGCAGCGAACGCACTTTGGAACAGGCCGCCCGCGATTTGCTCCTCTCGGTGGGCAAGAATCTTGAAAAAATGATTCTAGATCTCCTGAATCTCCAAGTTGAAAAATCTCTTGATGAATCGACTGTGAAGTCGATGCTTCTTTCGATTGCAAAGAGCTACAGTTCCGATATCGAAATCGATTTTTCCGAAGCCGATGCAAAGGCTCTTTCGAGCTTTGTCATGGGTGAGTTTGCCAAGCAGCTCAAGGCTGGCGTGAAGGTCGAAAGTGACAAGGGTGTCAAGTTCGGATTCCGCGTGAAGCTCAACCAGGGCAAGGTCAGTCACGAATTTACTGAACAGGCGATGGCGGAATCGCTTTCTGCCTTGCTCAGACCGCAACTCGCAAAGATTGTAAACAAGGCCGCCCAAGGCAAGTAAGGCGGTTCGATGAGCAGTCCAGCATATTTGATGGCATCGCTTCCGATGCTGCAACTGGGCGACGTTCCGCCCCTTAGCATGGCCGAGTTCCGTGGCCGTTGCGAAGGTGTGCTGGACGCCCCTGAACTTCAAGCACTCGACGCCCTCTTGGCGGGCGAAGAATGCGATGATGAATTTGTTCGGGATTACCAGTCCCGTGAAATCCAGATGAAAAATGTTTCCGGAAGGCTTCGTGCGCAAGCGTGGGGCCCTGAAGTGCGTTTTGCGGAACGTTCTTTTTCTGGTTATGACGTCACTTTCGCAAAGATGATCCAGGACGCGTTCATGAAGTCCAGTCCGCTTGAAAAGGAACTGGATATCGACCGCGCCCGTTTCTGGCTTGTCGATGCCCTTGCCGGAGTGGGCGAGGGAACTGTCAAACACGTCTATGCTTACGCAATCAAACTTAGGATATGCGAGCGTTGGGCGGGAATGAACGAAGCTGCGGGTGACAAAGCCGTCATCAATGTTATTAATGCAAACGATCCTGCGTTTAAGCAGGAATGATTGGAGGTCCATTTTCAATGGCTAGTATCGGAAAAATAACCGGCGTGAACGGAAACTTGATTCGAGTCAAGTTCGAAAGCGCTGTTTCCCAGAACGAAGTAGCTTATGCAAAGCTCGTTTCGAAGAACAAAGATGGTAAGGCTGAAATCATTCCCCTCAAGAGCGAAGTGATTCGCATTCGTGGTGATTACGCTGAACTTCAGGTATTCGAGGATACGACTGGCCTCAAGGCTGGCGACGAAGTCGAATTTACCGGTGAACTTCTTTCTGTTGAACTTGGACCCGGTCTTCTTACGCAGGTGTTTGACGGCTTGCAGAACCCGCTGCCGAAGCTCGCTGACGAATGTGGCTTCTTCTTGCAGCGCGGCAAGTATTTGAAGGCTCTTCCGCGTGATGTGAAGTGGGCTTTTACTCCGGTTGCGAAAGCGGGCGATGTTGTTGTCGCTGGCGATACGCTCGGTACAGTCCCAGAAGGCGTGTTCACGCACCGCATTATGGTGCCGTTCAAGCTCCTTGGCAAATGGACTGTAGATTATATTACTTCTGCCGGTGACCGTACCGTCGAAGAAGTTGTCGCGAAACTCAAGAACGACAAGGGCGAAAAGGTCGATGTGACGATGGTGCAGACCTGGCCGGTGAAGATGCCGATTAAGGCCTTCGAAGAACGCCTCCGTCCGAGCAAGCCTCTGACCATGCAGCAGCGCATTATCGATACGTTCTTCCCTGTGATGCAGGGCGGTACGTTCTGTACGCCGGGCCCGTTCGGTGCTGGCAAGACGGTGTTGCAGCAGCTCATGAGCCGTTACGCCGATGTGGATATCGTGATTTTGGCCGCTTGCGGTGAACGTGCTGGTGAAGTGGTGGAAACCCTTCGCGAATTCCCGGAATTGATTGACCCGCGTACGGGTAAGTCCCTCATGGAACGTACGCTGATTATTTGTAACACGTCTTCGATGCCGGTGGCTGCTCGTGAAGCTTCCGTTTATACCGGCGTGACCCTCGCTGAATACTACCGCCAGATGGGCCTCAACGTGCTCTTGCTCGCAGACTCGACGTCTCGTTGGGCTCAGGCCTTGCGTGAAATGAGCGGCCGTTTGGAAGAAATTCCGGGCGAAGAAGCGTTCCCGGCTTACCTCGAATCTGTGATTGCTTCGTTCTACGAACGTGGTGGTGTTGTCCGCCTCAAGGACGGCAAGACGGGTTCCGTGACGATATGCGGTTCCGTTTCTCCGGCTGGTGGTAACTTCGAAGAACCGGTGACTCAGGCGACCTTGAAGGTGGTGGGCGCGTTCCTCGGCCTTAGCCGTGAACGTTCTGACCAACGCCGTTTCCCGGCAATCCATCCGCTGGATTCCTGGTCCAAGTACGAAGGCATCATCGATTCCAAGAAGGTGGCCGAAGCCCGTCATATTCTCGCGAACGGCGTGGATGTGAACAACATGATGAAGGTGGTGGGCGAAGAAGGTACCTCCATCGATGACTTTGTAATTTATCTGAAATCCGAATATCTGGATGCTGTTTATCTGCAGCAGGACGCCTATAACGAAATCGACGCCGCTTGCTCTGCAGAACGCCAGAAGTACGTGTTCGACAGAATTTACACCATCCTCAAGACTCCGATGAAGTTTACGGAAAAGGATGTCGCCCGTACGTTCTTCCTCAAGCTTACGCAGGCAACCAAGGACTGGAACCGCGTGGCGTTTGACAGTCAGGAATTCAAGGATCTCGAATCCAGTATTTTCGCTTCCGTGAAGGAGGTTTCCGCTAATGCATAATGTTGCTTACCATCGTATTGAACGCATTGCCGGTTCCGTGATTACTTTGAGAGCCGAAGGCGTTGCCAACCAGGAACTCGCCCAGGTGACAAGTTCTTTCGGTACATCTCTTGCCCGTGTTATCCGCATTGACGGAGACATGGTCGATTTGCAGGTGTTCGCAGGTGCTCGCGGTATTTCGACCGATTCCGAAGTGCGATTCCTTGGCGAACCGATGAAGGTCCCGTACAGCGAAGCTTTGCTTGGCCGTGTATTTAACGGTGCTGGCAAGCCGCGTGATAACGGCCCGGAAGTCGATGGCGAACGCATCACGATTGGTGGCCCGTCTGTGAACCCCGCCAAGCGTATCATCCCTAAAACGATGGTGCGTACGGGTATCCCGATGATTGACGTGTTCAACACGCTCGTCGTTTCGCAGAAGCTCCCGATTTTCTCGATTGCCGGTGAACCGTATAACGAACTTTTGGCACGAATCGCCTTGCAGGCCGAAGTCGATGTGATTATCCTTGGCGGTATTGGCTTAAAGCACGATGACTACCTCTACCTCAAGGATTACCTTGAAAAGAACGGTGCCCTTAGCCGTACGGTGATGTTCATGCACACGGCATCTGACCCGATCGTGGAATGCTTGCTTGTTCCGGATGCATCGCTTGCCGTTGCTGAAAAGTTTGCGACTGAAGGCAAGAACGTGCTCGTGCTCCTCACCGACATGACGAACTTTGCAGACGCCATGAAGGAAATCGCCATTACGATGGAACAGATTCCGTCGAACCGCGGTTACCCCGGTGACCTTTACTCTCAGCTCGCTAGCCGTTACGAAAAGGCTGTCGATTTCGAAGGTTCGGGTTCCATTACGATTTTGGCCGTGACCACCATACCGGGCGACGACGTGACGCACCCGGTTCCGGACAACACGGGTTACATTACCGAAGGTCAGTTCTACTTGCGCAAGGGCCGTATCGAACCGTTCGGTTCTCTTAGCCGCTTGAAACAGCAGGTGAACGGCAAGACCCGTAGCGACCATCGTACCATCATGAATACGATGATTCAGTTGTACGCAAGCTACAAGGAAACTTTGGAAAAGCAGTCCATGGGCTTCAACATGAGTAACTGGGACCAGAAACTGTTGAAGTACGGTGTGCGCTTCGAAAAGGAAATGATGGACCTTTCCGTGAACATTCCTCTTGAAAAGGCTTTGGACCTTGGCTGGGAAATTCTTGCCGACTGCTTCACGCCTGAAGAAACCGGTATCCCCACCAAGATGATCAACGAATACTGGCCGAAGAAGTGGTAATATGGCTAAGGTCAAGTTAACGAAAAACGCCCTCAAGGCGGAACGTGACGCATTGAAACGCTTCCAGCGTTATCTGCCGACGTTGCTTTTGAAAAAGCAGCAGCTGCAGATGGAAATGCGCACGCTCCAGGAGAGGGTGATGGCAAAGCGCGATGAAGAGGACAAGCTCCGCAAGAGCATGGCTTCTTGGATTTCGCTTTTTGCCGAACCTATTGAGTGGGACAAGTATCTCTCGGTGAAGAGTGTCGAACAGGGCGAAGGCAATATTGCCGGCGTGAAGATTCCGACGTTTAGCGGCGTGGAATTCAACGTGACTATTCCGGATTTCTTTACGACTCCGGTGTGGCTCGATGATGGTATCCGTAGCCTGCAAGGCTTGATTTCTCTTCGCCTCGAACGCCGCGTGCTCGAAAAGCAGTACGAACTTTTATCCAAGGAATTGCGTACGACAAGCCAGCGCGTGAATCTGTTCGAAAAGGTCAAGATTCCCGAGTCTAAGGAAAATATACGCGTCATCAATATTTTCTTGGGTGACCAGCAGACGAGCGGTGTTGCACGCAGTAAGCTTGCTAAGGGCAAGGCTACGGCGAAGGCTCTTGCACTCGATGCCCAGAGTAAGGAGGTTGCCGCATGATTACTCCGATGAAAAAGGTGACCGTTCTTACGCTTGCGAGCCGCAAGGAAGAGACTTTAAAGGCTTTACGTGAGATGGAAATTATCCATCTGACTCCGCTACAGACTGCTGCCGGTGCTGCTGTCAATGGTGCCAAGGGCGCTGTTGCGCGCGTGCAGAAGGCGATGGAAGTCGTTCCTGATAAAGTGCGCAAGGGTGTAACGCCTGCGACGAAAGGTGCTAGCGGTGTAACGCTTGTCGAAGAAATCCAGACGCTTATTTCGGACAAGAAAAATGCCGAAATCCAGTTGGAACAAGCCAAGGAGGAACTCGAAAAGCTTGGTGCTTTTGGAAATCTTGATCCGCGTACTGTGAAAGAGCTCGCGGCAAAGGGTATAGTTGTTCGCCTTTATCTTGCCGATACTTCGAAGGAACCTTTTGAAGTTGAAGACGGAAATGCTTACAAGCATGTCTTCTGCAAGAATGAAAACGGAACCTATATCGCCGTCATCAACAAGGGCGATGCCCCTGCCAAGGTGAAGGGTGCGTTTACCGAAATTGCCATGCCTCTCAAATCGCTCGAAGAATATCGAATGATCGAAGAGGAATCGAAGACGACGATTTCGGCTGTTGACGAACGCTTTGCTCAGCTTGCGTCTGTGAAGGAAGACCTCGAATCGCGTCTTTTGGAAGTGACGGACCGCTACAATCTCGTGGAAGCTTCTGCAAGTATGCTCCAGAATAGCCAAATTGCTGCGCTCCAGGGATTCTGCCCGGAACCGCGCGTTGCCGAAATCAAGGCGGCGGCCAAGGCGAACGGCTGGGGTATCCGCGTCGAAGACCCGACGGACGAAGATAACATCCCGACGCTCCTCGGCTACAACAAGCTTTCGCGCCCGATGCAGTGCCTTTACGACATTATTGGCATTTCTCCAGGCTACAACGAAGTCGATGTGAGCTCTGTGTTCCTCTGCTTCTTCAGCTTATTCTTTGCGATGATCGTGGGCGATATGGCTTACGGCCTGTTGTTCCTTGGCATTGCGCTTTATGCGAGAAAGAAAATGCCGAGGGCGAGCAGTGCCGGGTTCCATTTTGTCTATTTGATGAGCTGGGCGACTATCATTTGGGGCGCCATCAATGCAAACTTCTTAGGCCTTACGCCGGAACTTGCAGGGTGGAGCTATTACCTCGATATCGCTAACTATGATTTCTTGCCGGAAGGCGTCCGCAATGTGCTCTACTGGATTCGCAGTACAGCTCCGATGGATCCAGCGAAATTTGAAGCTTACAGGCAGTTCTGCCAAGGCTTTACGTTCTTGCCGGAAAGCTTTGTGCCGAAGAGCGTTGGTGCATCCCAGATGCAGCACATTCAGTTGTTCTGCTTCTGCATTGCCGTGGTGCACTTGAGCATTGCCCATGCTTGGAACGTTGTCGTGCGTATCAAGCGCAAGTCCTCGACGTTCATGGCGCAGGTGGGCTGGCTCATTGGCGCTTGGGTCATGTTCTTCCTAGCTTGCAACATGGTGCTTGGAATCGAAATGCCGGCATTCGTCATCCCGATGTTCATCGTCGAAGTGGTGCTCTTGCTGCTCTTTACGGTGCCGCCAAGCCGCCTCAAGCAGGACTTCATCAGCATCCCGATGCTCGTGCTCGATATTGTGAACAGCTTCACCGACGTCATCAGCTATATCCGTCTGTTTGCGGTGGGTATGTCTGGTGCCGCCATCGCCGAAGCCTTTAACGGAATGCTTTCTCCGCTCTTCGGCTCTGCTGTAGGTATTGCGGGGGCCGCTATCATCCTGCTCTTTGTTCATGGATTGAACATTGCGCTTGCTGTGATGGGCGTTGCAGTGCATGCAGTCCGTCTTAACACTCTCGAATTTTCAAATGGACTTGGCCTTGAATGGAGCGGCTTTGCCTTTACTCCTTTCGCCAAGCAAAAAAATTAAACCAAGGGTTAAATCCCGCTACTTAATGAGGATAACATAATGGAACCGAATACAATGGTGACTCTCGCTAAAATGGGTGCTGCAGCTGCGCTTGGCATTGCGGCTATGGGCTCTGCCCTTGGTTGCGGAACGGCTGGTATGTCTGCTATCACGATGTGGAAGAAGGCTTACGCTCAGGGTAAGAGCGCTCTCTTCACTCTCTTGGTGTTCGTCGGTGCCCCGATTTCCCAGACAATTTACGGCATGCTTTTGATGAACTTTATCTTGAGCAAGGCTGCCGAACAGGGCTTTACAAACTGGGGCGGATGCCTCGGTGCAGGTATTTTCGGTGGTCTCGGCATGATGGCTTCTGCTTGGTATCAGGGCAAGTCCGCTGCTGTGGCTTGCGATGCGCTCGGTGAAACCGGCAAGGGCATGGTGAACTACTTGATGGTTCTCGGTATCGTCGAAACGGTCGCTTTGTTCGTGCTCGTGTTCTCCATGATGGTGCTTTAATCGAAAGAGGTTGCACTTATGGATAACGCACAACTTTTAACGCTCGCGAAGCTTGGTGCGGTGGCGGCCTTGGGCCTTGCCGCGGTGGGCTCTGCGCTGGGCTGCGGGACTGCCGGTATGGCGGCCATCGGCGCCTGGAAAAAGGCGTATCTCAAAGGAAAGAACGCGCTCTTTACGCTGCTCATTTTTGTGGGCGCGCCGATTGCGCAGACGATTTACGGCATGCTCTTGATGATGTACATCTTGAACAAGTCGCAGGCAAATCCGGGCAACTGGGCTGCTTACCTCGGTGTGGGCATCTTCGGTGGCATCGGCATGATGACTAGCGCCTGGTATGTGGGCAAGTCCGCTGCTGACGCTTGCAACGCTCTTGGCGAAACGGGCAAGGGCCTCGTGAACTACCTCATGGTGCTCGGTGTGGGCGAAACGGTCGCGCTGTTCGTCATGGTGTTCTCGATGATGCTCGTGTCGTAGAATTCACTCAGAACAATTGCGAAAGCACCCTGTCACTGACAGGGTGCTTTTGCAATAAACTCTTTTTGTTAGGTTGTTTGTT
>JAFWRL010000305.1 GCA_017520105.1 Fibrobacter sp. | reverse complement strand
CTCTTCGTTGCCAGAAAAATGCTCGTATTTTGTGTAGGCGATGTCGTATGCTTTTACATTCTTGGCGGTCTTGCTTGTGTTGTACAGGCTTGTCACTTTTGCCGAAATTGCTTGGACTTTGTATTCGTCCTTGCATATCTCGTGATTCACGGAAAGACTGTCTTGCAGAATGTAATCGAGAACTTCGCTATGGCTAGTATGAGATTGGACGCTTCTGATTAACAGGATGGCGAGTGAATCGTCAAAATCGCAAACGTCATTTTCAGTTGTTTCTGCAAATCCGGTGCAAAACATAAAGAGAAGAACTGTCAACGTGCGAGCAAAACTCATTCTTGCGTCAAAAAAAATGAACATATGGATAAATTAGCAAAAACACGCCGTGAAAGCAAGAAATAGTAGGAAGTAGACAGTTGGAAGTAGGAAGAATTTTTTTTTGCATTCCCTTCTAACTGTCTATTTCTAACTTCCTACTTTATTCGCTCTCGTGCTTGCTCATGCAGTGGAGGCTTCCGCCTTCTTCGATGACGGTGCGGCAGTCGATTCCAATCACTTTGCGGTCCGGGTAAACGCTTTCGAAGTATTTTTTTGCAACAGCGTCGTTGGGACTCTTGTATTTCGGGAAGATGAGTCCGCCGTTTACGTAAATGTAATTCATGTACGATGCGGGGAGAATTTGTCCGTCATCAAGCACGCGCTGCGGCGGGAGCGGGAGCGTATCGACTTTGGCGCTTTCATAGTGCCTCTGGAGCCATTTCTCGATGATGAACTTCGCTTCGCTTAAAATCGGGGCGTTGGGGGAGCGTTTGTTATCTGCCATGCACATGACAACTCTGTCTTTTGCGACAAAGCGTGCGACATTGTCGATATGGCCGTCCGTGTGGTCGCCATGCAATCCATGCGGCAAAACAAGCAAATCCTTGAGGCCAAAAGCCTTGCGAAGAGCCTTTGCCACCTTGTTTAGCTGTTTCGCATCGTTACGGTTCTTGCCGACAAGACAATCCTCAGTCGTGATGCCAAGACCGTCACCGTTGACTTCGATAGCGCCGCCTTCAAAGATGTACGGGACGCTTTCAATTAGCGGAAGTCCCATTTTTGCGGCAATCTTCTGCGGGATGGCGTTATCAAGTCCCCAAGGCGGGAACTTGGCGCCCCAGGCGTTGAATTGCGTTTCTGTGATGACTTTTTTATCGCCCTTCTTCATAAAGAACGGGCCGTAGTCGCGAATCCAGATGTCGTTCGTCTTGATGACGATAAAGTTCACTGGGAACGGGCGATTTGCAAGAGATGCCTTTTCTTCGTCGGTCAAGAAGTTCTTGGCGGGGAGCAACAGATTCACCGGCTGGAATTCCGTGATATTGCGAATAAGTTCTACATAGAACTTGCGGATTTTAACACCGCGTTCACCGTACCAGTTCGTCTTGTTGTGCGGGAAAGCAAGCCACGTTGCACTCTGCTTTTCCCATTCCGCCGGATAACGTACTTTTGCAATACTCATTCTTTCGTCTCTCGTCTGTAGCCGCGAAGCGGCGTTCTTTCGTCTAAATTAGTCCGCCCAAATTTTCAAAATGTCCTTGTACAAATCGATGCGACGGTCGCGGAAATGCGGCCACCAGCGGCGATTTTCCTCGGTCTCGGCGAGGTCCAGCTCCACATAGCTTGCTCCCAGAAATTCCGGGTCGCATTTCTGCAGAATATATCCGTCCGGAGCGGCGACAAAGCTTGTACCCCAGAACGTGAGGTGCCCCTCGGTACCCGAGCGGTTTGCCGCGATGACGAACGTGCGGTTTGCAATCGCATGTCCACGCATGACTGTCATCCAGCTGTCTTGCTGACGCGGGTAGATTTCCTTCGGTTCGCTATCCATCCAGCCAATGGCTGTGGGGTAGATGAGCACGTCGGCACCCTTCAGGCTCATGATGCGGGCGGCTTCGGGGAACCACTGGTCCCAGCAAATAAGTACGCCGAGCGTACCCGCGCTAGTCTTGATGGGCTCGAAACCGGTATCGCCCGGAATGAAGTAATACTTTTCGTAGAAGGGCGGATCGTCGGGAATGTGGCTCTTGCGGTAAAGCCCTGCGATGCTTCCGTCGCGTTCAAAGACGAAAGCCGAATTGTGGTAGATTCCGCGTGCTCGCTTTTCGAAGAACGGGAACACGACAACGGCGTTCAGTTCTTTTGCGATGGCCTGCCATTCGGCGACTATCGGATGGTCTTTTTCTATAGCGAGGTCAAAAAAATCCGCGTTTTCCTCGAACGGAAAATATGGCGTGTGGAAAAGTTCCGGCAGGACTAGCAAATCGATGTCCTTGCCCTTAAGTTTGAGAGCCTCGTCCTTATACCACTTGTTATTGGAGTCGAAATCCCCAGTCCATTTGCCTTGCAACGTATAAGCTTTAATCTTTTTCATGTGCAATAATTTAGAAAAAACAAGGCCTACTCGCAAATTTTTGTAAGAACATTGTTTTGTTTGCGTAAAATCACATCCGGAGGCCATTTGCTGGTGACAAGTTTTCTATATTAACCTTGAAAATTTTTTAACAAGGATGAATAATGTCTCTTAAAATCATTTCTCGCGGTGCTGCTGCTATGCTTCTTACAGCAGGAATCGCCTCTGCTCAATTGTTGAATACGAAAAGTATGGATGTCATCCGCGTCGAAAAGACCGGTATTTCGGCTGGTAAAATCGACAGTCTTGCAACGATGCTTGGCGCCCAGCAGGCTCCAGGCCAGAAACTGACCGAAGAAATGATGACCCAACTTCGCTATGCGGTTGTGGATAACCTCGTCGGCCAGGAACTCATCAAGCTCGAAGCAAAGAAGATGGGTATCAAGGTTTCTCAGGGCAAGGTCGATAGCTTGACCGCTCTCTTCAAGAAGCAGTTCCCGAGCGAAGACGCTTTCCAGAAGGAACTCAAGAAGTCCAACACGACAATGGCCCAGTTCAAGTCCAAGATTGAAGACCAGCTCAAGAGCGAACAGATTCTCGAAAAGAAGGTTCCGTATCCGGAAGCTCCGACCGAAAAACAGCTTCAGGCATTCTGGGAACTCAACAAGACGAAGGTATCCATCAACGATACAATTAGCGGCGCTCGCATCTTCATTTCCACCAAGGGCAAGAATGCTCAGGAAATCAACGACGCCAAGGACATGCTGAAGGGTCTTGCAGCCCAGGTTCGCGCTAAGAAGGCAACGTTCGCCCAGCTCGCCGCCATGTACAGCGATGACAAGGAAGCCAAGAAGACTGGCGGCATCATGAATAAGTTCCTCGCCAAGTCCAAGGGCGCAAACTTCGCTAAGGCTGTCGGCAAGCTCAAGGTTGGCGACATCTCCGAAGTGATCGTCGATAACGATGGAGTATCCATTTTCATGCTTACCGAAAAGAATGACGGCAAGTTCGAAAGCTACAAGCACCAGATTGACTACATTCTCCGCGTGCAGGCCGAACAGGAACGTCAGGCTAAACTCAAGGCTTACCTCGACGACCTCGGCAAGACCTACAAGGTCCAGTACCTCGACAAGAAGTACGAACCGCCTCAGGCCATCGGAAAATAGGTATTTAGGTAATAGGGTTTAGGTTTTAGGCCCTATAATCGCGGCACCGCCGCACTGTGTCATGCCCGACTTGATCGGGCATCTCCTTTATTTAGCACTAACCACTAACCACCAACCACTAACGACTTATGTTCAACACTACTCATACCGGGCTTATCGAATTGCGCGCACGCATTGATAAACTCTGGGGGTATCTTTGACTTAGAGGAAAAGACCAAAGAACTCTACGTCCTCGAAAAGGATTCAAGCGACCCGAACCTGTGGAACGACCAGGAAAAGGCGCAGTCGATGATGAAGAAAATCGGGAACCTCAAAGGGCTCATCGATTCCTGGAAAGAAGTATCCCAAACGTGCGACGACCTTGCGGAACTTTACGAAATGAGCAAGGACGAAGAGTCTGCGGACCTTACGGCGACACTCGAATCCGATATTGCCGAACTCAGGGCGCGCGTAGAAAAAATGGAATTCAAGAAGATGCTGAACGGGCCGGACGATGCCTGCGCTTGCCTCATGTCTATTCATCCGGGGGCGGGCGGCACGGAGTCTCAGGACTGGGCTCTCATGCTTTTCCGCATGTACACGCACTTTTTTGAACGCGAAAACATGGACTTCAAGGTCGTGGATTTCCAGGAAGCCGAAGATGCCGGTCTCAAGAGCGCGACCATCGAAGTCACATGCGAAAACGCTTACGGACTGCTCCGTTCGGAAATCGGAGTTCACCGTCTGGTGCGCATTAGCCCCTTCGATGCAAACGCACGTCGCCACACTAGCTTTACCGCCGTTTATCTGTACCCGGAACACGAAGATATCGAATTCGATTTGGACATGACCGAAGTCCGCGTCGATACTTACCGCAGTAGCGGTGCCGGTGGCCAGTACATCAACAAGACCGATTCCGCCGTACGCATGACCCACTTGCCCACAGGTATCATGGCTAGCTGCCAGACGGAACGTTCGCAGATTCAGAACCGCGAAACTTGCTACAAGATGCTCAAGACCATGGTGGCCGAACACTACCGTCTGGAGGAAGAAGCCAAGCGCGATGCCCGCATGGCCGAAAAGAAAAAGGTCGAATGGGGGAGTCAAATCCGTAGCTACGTGTTACAACCGTACCAGATGGTCAAGGACCTGCGCACTGGCGTAGAAACATCCGACACAGCGGGCGTACTCGATGGAAAAATCAAACCCTTCATTGATGCGTACCTACTGAGTACAAGCGAAGGGAATAAATAGACGAAAGACGAGAGAATATCAAATGTTTTTTTTGACATAGTCGAGCTCAGCGTTTGGCACTTTAACGAAGCGAAGGCGCGAAGCAGTAGGCAGTAGAGTCTCGCATTCGTCATCCTGACCCTGTAAGGGGAAGGATCCATTAAGGTTAAAAGTGGCGGAATTTGTCCGCCATTTTCTCTTTTACTACAAGTTGTACTTTTCCTTAATGACAAAGCGCTCTTCTTCGGAGAGGCTCTTCAGGTAACTTTTCCAGCCGGGGCAGAAGTTGATATGGAACCGCCAGATACGCCCAATAATCGACTTCGGGTCCTTGTCGTAATGGGCACGGAATTTGCAATTTGCACAAGCCATTATAAAAGTTCCTTGATGCTAGCCTCGATGGCTTCGGGGAGCACGGTGGGTTCGAATCGGCCTACGACGTTTCCTTCGCGGTTGACGAGGAACTTGGTGAAGTTCCACTTGATGTCATTGTCTTCGTGGACGGCCTTGCTGAGCTTGGCGGCCGCCGCGATGGCGACATTCTTTATCTTATTGCCCGCATCGGTCGGCTTTGGCATCGCTTCTTTAAGGAACTTGAAAATCGGGGCGGCGGTGTCGCCGTTCACGTCAATCTTCTTGAAGCGCGGGAAGGTTGTGTGGTAGGTGAGCGTGCAGAACTGGTGAATTTCGTCGTCGCTCCCCTTGGCCTGTTCCAAAAACTGGTTGCACGGAAAATCGAGAATTTCTAAGCCCTGCTCCTTGTAGGTGTCGTAGAGCTTCTGCAGCGCTTCGTACTGCGGCGTGAGCCCGCAACCCGTAGCCGTATTCACGACCAGAAGCACCTTGCCCTTGTAGTTTGCGAGGGGAGTTTCGTTACCCTTGTTGTCAAGAACCGTAAAGTCGTAGATATTCATAAGATCCCTTTGTTGTTTTCTTTTAAACATACAATTTTTCCCATTAAAAGGATAGGGTGAAGGTGTCGAACAGACGACAAACGATTGTTTGGCGAGTATAAAACGCATTAAAAAATCCCTGCAGTAAACTACAGGGATTAAAAATCAAGACGATGTTTATCGGAGTGTGGATGCAAGGCGTCCGTGCCTCATAAAACAAAATCCTGCAACAGATGTTGCAGGAATAAAGATCAAGAATTTGAATTTTTAGGGAGCAGATACGAGGCGCTCGAAGCCCGTAGCGTACAAGTCGTACGTGAGGGCTTCGACAACGAAGTAGATGCCCCTAAAAAACAAATGGACGCCTTCGGCGTCCGCCCTGCGGCTCAAAAATAAAAGAGAAGTCCAAAGGAGTTCTCTTTTGCTTTATTCGCCTTGTAGGCTATTACTTCACCTTCAAAGCACCACGTTCCAACTTAATCGTAAAGTTCGTCATGTCGCAAACTTCGCTCGGACCCCAGTACTGGATCGGACCCGGGTAGGTGTAGGATTCAGTCTTGGCCCAGACTTCGCGGTTCTTGGCGAAGAACTTGAACGGAGCACCGTCGAGTTCCACGAGAGCCTTCTGAATCACCGG
>JAFWRL010000304.1 GCA_017520105.1 Fibrobacter sp. | reverse complement strand
GGATACTTGGTACTGGGCAGAATGGATGCCGGTTTACAAGGGCCGCGAGGTTACTTTCAGATACGACCCCGAAGACATGCGGACCGCATGGTGCTACGACTCCGACAAGAAGCTCATCGGCGAATGCTACCTGCAAAGCTCTGTGGGAGCCATGGTCAAGGATGACGATGTGGTGAGCAAGCAGCAGATTGCAGAAGGCGTTGCACGCAAGCGTCACGAAGAAAAGCTCCTCAAGGAAATCTGCCCGGAAATGACAAAGGATCAGGCGGCAGAATACATCGGTGCAATGCGCACCGCAGTAGGCCCGCAGGGCGTATTCATCCCGGAAGGACCGACCCACATCACCCGCCACGACAAGGACACCGCCCAGCTCAAGAGCGAGAAACTTGTCGGCAATGGCGAAATCATCAACCTGCTCGGAGACGATGACGACGGCGAAACTGCCGAACCTGAATCGCTCTGGGAAGAACTCGCGAGGCACGCATAATGAATGTTGACATCATACAACTCTTACGGATATACCGTGCAGTGGGCGGCCCCACAGCAGAACGCAATGTGGACAAGGCGGTCGCGATAATCAGGAACGGCGGGAAGATTCCCGGACTGGTTTACCCGGAAGAAAAACGCACCTACTACCGCATCAAGGAACGCCTCAAGGAACACGGCCTCCTCTAATGAATTTCAACAACAACCCATAAGGATAGATATGGAACAGATTATTGAACAGCTCAACGACTACATGTCACGCACGGGAGCCTCGCAGACGAAAGTCGCAAAGGCCCTCGGCATAAGCCCCGCCACCCTCAGCTACGTCCTCAAGGGTAGCTACACGGGCGACATTGACTCCATCTGCGACAAGGCGAAGGACTTCCTTGCGACCGAAGCCGAACGTTCCAAGTTCAGGACTAACGACGGCATCGTTCAGACAAGCGCGTTCAAGACCATCCAGAAGTTTTGCAGCCTCGTTCTCGCTCACCAGATTTGCGGCATGCTCACGGGCGATGCAGGCTGCGGCAAGACCACCGCCCTCAAGGAATTTGCGAAGACTCACCCCTCCGTCATCCTCATCGAGGCGGACCACGGCTACACCGCCAAGGCTCTCTTTGGCGAACTCTGTGCGGAACTCAGCCTCGACGATCGTGGCAGCCTCCACGACAACCTTGTCCGCATCGTTGCAAAGCTCAAGGATTCAGGCAGGCTCATTATCATCGACGAGGCAGAGCATCTGCCTTACCGTGCACTCGAACTTATCCGTAGGGTGCACGACAAGGCGGGCGTGGGAATAGCCCTTTGCGGCATGCCCCGCCTCGAAAAGAACGTGCAGGGCGACCGCAACCACTATGCACAGCTGAACAGCCGCATCAGTGCACCGTGCAGGGCTAAGCTTCTCAAGGATGCGGATATCAAGGCCTACATCGATAGCCGATTCGAGAACTACGAGCCGAACGTCATTGAACAGTGCGCAAAGACTTGCCGCCGCAACTTCCGTCTGCTTTCGCACCTCGTGATGTGGAGTCGCGAACTCATGCGCAACAACCAACGGGACACGCTCGACAACGAAATCATCGAAAGCGCGTCACAGATGCTGGTGGTAGCCCAATGACACCCGCAGACCGCCGTGCACAGGACTTCAAGACCATCCACGGCCTTGCAAGGCTGCTGGGGCTGAACGACGAAGCTTACCGCGATATGCTGAACGACCGCTACCACGTCCGAAGCTCCAAGGACCTGAACCCGCAACAGCGTTTCCAGCTCATCAAGGAATTGCGGGTACAAGTCCACGGCAATGTGCAGAAGTTCAACGAACTCGGCAAGCGCAAGTTCAAGGCAAGCCCCAAGCAGCTGAGAGCGATTGAAGCGATGTGGGCGCAAGTCTCAAGGGCCTCGACAGCCAAAGACCGCAGCAAGGCTCTGAACGCATTCTGCAAGCGTCTGACAGGAGTCGAGGTCATCACCTGGATCTGCAAGGATGACGCGAAAATCATCATCAAGGCGATCCAGGCAATGGGAGCCAAGAGTCCCGAACAATTCAAACAAACCAAAACCAAGTAGGTAACTTATGGCACAAAAAGACAAACAAGGCAACTGGCTCGATTCCAAGGGCCGCCCCGTCCCGGAAGAATACATCCGTCCCGAAGACAAGAAAAGGGACAAGCTCGTCGAATCCATCATCAAGAAGGTGCAGAAGCTCTCCGACAGGCTCGCGAGCGAAAAGGCCGACATCGTGGGTTCTATCGAGAAGTACCTCAAGGAACTTGCGAAGGACAACAAGGTCCGCGAAGGCTGGAAAGGCAATATCCTCCTCTACAACTTCTCGCAGAACCTCTGCATCGAACGCCGCATCGACGAGACCATCAGTTTCGACGAACGCCTGCAGATGGTCAAGACTACCATCGACAAGTGGATCAACGACAAGCTCAAGGACACCGACCCGACGCTTTCCAAGGTCATCGCTCAGGCGTTCTCCGTTGACAAGCAGGGCCGCATCAACACGGCGATGCTCCTCAAGCTCAAGCGCATCGACATCCAGGACCACGAATGGAAAAAAGCCATGCAGCTTCTGGACGATTCCATCTTCGTAAAGTCATCCAAGATGGCACTCCGTTTCCGCTCCAAGAACACTGATGTTCCCGAAGGTGGCTGGAACGAAATCAGCCTGAACTTCAACGACATCCAAGTTGATGCAAAGGAAGTCAAGAATGCCGAACAGTAAAGAGACACTCGACTTCTTCCGCGACCAGCTCTCCCTCGAAGCTGACTTCACGCACGGTTACGCCGTGGTCATCAGGCAAACGGCAGGCAAGGAACTCATGCGCGGCGTAGGCACAAGCCCACACGCGGCAATGAACGACCTGCTTGCAAAGTGGGAGAAGGGATGAGCAAACAACAAATCTTTCCGCTGGTCCTCATCATCCTTGATATTGCGGCGGCCATCGTTTACGGCATCGTAGATATGGACATCCGCAAGGTCATCTACTGGATAGCGGCGGCAGTGCTTACGATAACCGTCACGTTCTAGCCATTTTCGAGACGGCTATCACGGCGGGTTGCGGTTGGCCACGGTGCAAGTAGAGTGGCTTGCATCGGCGGGGTTCGAGCCCCCGCACTCGCACTAAACTAAACAGGAAAAGGAATAGTCATGCAAAACTGGGAATCCCTCATTGCTAACAAGATCGCCATGCACCATGACAGCTATCGTCCGCAACGAATAGAAGACCCGGGAAAGCGTAACCAGGCGAACGCACAGAAACGATGGGCCGAGAAAAACCCTGAAAGGCGCAGGGAAATTCAGCGGAAGCACGACGCGAAGCGATGAAACGACCCCAAGAGAAAAGCCTGGCAAAAGGAATACGACGCTTCCCCCGAACGCAAGCAGTATCACCAAAAGTATCGCGAAGAAAACAAGGACGAAATCAACGCAAGGCATCGCGAATACAACGCGACCGAGAAGGGAAAGGCGGCAAACAGCAAGTATAACGCACAGTGGCGCGAAAAAAACAAGGAATACGACCGAGAAAGAAAGCGCATCTGGTGGAGAAAGAAACACCCAAATCCGGGGCCAATAGGACGCCCAAAAAAGGAACAGCATGCAGCGCACTAATAAGCTCATTCTCGCATTTGCGGTACTCGCCGCACTTGAAGCAATCGGCTTCGCCATCGTCATCCACCAACTCAACAACATCTAGCCATGAAATTCAAACGCATCCACATCAACATCGAACGCAGAATCTTTTTACCGGACCGCACCATCGGCTGGATGAAGATTGCCCACGAATACCTCGACACCGACCTCAAGACATGGCGTTCGCGGGAATACGACCCGCAGGGCCATTTCGTCTGCTACACCATGGAACCCACGGTCCGCACAGGCCCGAAAGTCCCCGGAAAGACAGCAATCCCAGCAGGCACATACCAGTGCGTCATTACGCACTCCAAACGCTTCCAGAGGCCGCTCCCGCTCATCCTGAACGTGCCTGGATTTGAAGGCGTCCGCATCCACGGTGGCAACCGCCCGGAAGAGACACAAGGCTGCATCCTTGCCGCATTCAAGCACGACGAAAAGTCGAACATCATCTATCAAAACGCCACGTCCAAAGTCATCGAGTACATGACCGAGGACTACAACGAAGCAACCCTCACCATCACCAACAAGAGATGATTTAAACGGTTCAAAGCTCAAAATCAAGGCCTGAAAGGGCCTTTTTTTAAAGGAGAAAAACATGATAAAACACCCAAAAAAGCGCACCGAAATGGGCAATTTCGAGACGCTAAAACACCGTATCAGGCAGGGATTCAAGAACAACTGCCTACATCTAGCCGTTTTCTTCGCAAACCTTTTCTCGTTCGGCATAATGATCGCCATCATCTTCAAACTCTTGTCAACACTGACAAGGATATCGTAAGGAGACTTCTAATGAATACAGTCCTCATACTGATGAGCATTCACCATGAATGGGCAGACCTCATTTACAGTAAGTACAAGACAATAGAACTCCGCAAAACCGCACCAAAGGAACGCGGACCGTTCGAAGTCTATCTCTATGACACTTCCTCCCATCATGTAACCGGCATAATGGAAGTTTCGCACGTCCAAGAAATACCGTACGTCACCGATGAACTTTGCTCTAGAGCCTGCCTTGATCGCGAAGCCGTTGAAGCGTACAAGAATCAGGGTAACGGCAAGCTTTACGCCTGGCACATCGACAGCGCCTCATTTTATGACAATGATTGGCTCACCGTCGCAGACGCCCTGAACGACCCGAAAGCGACACGCCCGCCACAGTCCTGGCAATACCGTAAGAGGTAACTATGGAACACATCTTGAAAGTCACTAAAAAGAAATTTGAACCGCTCCTAAATGGCGATTTGACGTTCGTCATCCGCAAAGTTGATCGCCTGTATTCCGTCGGTGACCGCCTCGTTCTCTTCGAAATGGACGGTTCAACAGAAACAGGTCGCTCGCTTATCGTCAACATCAAGTTCATCATGCACTCCGAAGATACCGAAGGAATCAAGGACGATTACTGCATTTTCAGCGTCAAGCGCTCCGCAAAGAACTCCAGAACAAACGCAGGCAACCACCCGCAAAGCGAAGCCGAAGCCATTGAATATGCAACCACAATCGGCAAGTCCGCAGACTGTGCAAAACGCTTCTACAACTACTATGCAATGACCGGTTGGAAAATGAAAACAGGCCTGCCGCTCTCCGATTGGCACGCCGCACTCCGCAACTGGAAGGACTACCAAGCCAACCGGAAGACGCCCGAACAAGCCGAAACAGACCGCCAGCTAGAACTATTACTCCCGCTACTCCTCAAGAAAACTGCAAAAATCGCCAAAAAATACAAAAAGCTCGTTTTCAACGATCCGCACGTCGGTACAGTGCTCAATTTCTATGGATTTGACCGTCTGGAATACCCGTTCAACGCCTTCGAAGTCCATGAAATGGTCAAGCACTACGCCACTTCTAAACGTATGGGAACAGGCATTGAAAGCATGGATTCACCCGGAAATTACGGCAACGGCACACTCCAGGTGCCAACAATCGAACAGTTCTCGCAGATACTGCAAATGAAAAAGGCCAAATGCAACAATCCAAGCAAATAACACCAACCGCCAAAATTCTAGGGTCTCGGACAAAACCGAGGCTCTTTTTTTGTCTCACAAAATGCGACAAACTCAAAAAACATGTCCGCACGAAATGTCCGCACCCCATTTTTCAATAAAAATTCAAAACGCTCTAAACGGCTCAAAAACGCCAATTCAATAAAATAAAAATGTCTCACCACTCGTGAGACATTTTCGCATCGAAAGAACACATGGCGAAATTTGCGAAAAAACGGCAAAATTAAAAAACACACATTTATCGGGTAAAATGAGACAAGCAAACCCAATAAAATCAAGGCTTCCGGCTTGATTCCCTCTTTTTAATCTTGTCTCATTTCTTCCGCTTTAGCATATTGGCAAGGTCAAGGTTGCTGCCGGTGCTTCTCTCAAGGCTGCTGTCAAGGCCCGCTTCCAGGGGGCTGGCGTTTATCTGGTGAAGCGTGGCAGCTTTATGCAG
>JAFWRL010000303.1 GCA_017520105.1 Fibrobacter sp. | reverse complement strand
GGGCAAGGGTACGCTCGCTGTGGGTGCATTCGATGAACGTATCGCACTTACTATTCCGCAGGAATCTGGTTCCGGTGGCGCTTCCCTCTGGCGTGTAGGCGCTCAGGTCAACAAGCAGAAGGGCAAGCAGTTTGTGCAGGGCCTTAACAGTGCTGGTTCTGAAGGTAAGTGGATGATTTCTAGCTTCAAGAACTACGATGGCAAGGAAAATACGCTCCCGTTCGACCAGCACATGTTGGTTGCCATGGTGGCTCCGCGTGCGCTCCTCATCCTCGACAATGCCGGCCAGGAATGGTTGGGTGAAGTTCCGTCGAACTACTGCGGACAAGCTTCCAAGGAAGTTTATGACGCTCTCGGTGCAACGGAAAATTACACCTACAGCCAGGAAGGCGGTCACGGTCACTGCCAGCTTCCGAACGGACAGTTCGACGAAGTCAAGGACTTTATGAACAAGTTCTTGCTCGGCAAGGATGCTAAGACGGGTAAGATTGATTACACCAAGAATACGCAGACCATCAGCTTCAAGAAGTCTGAATGGATCGACTGGGAAACTCCTAGCTTGAAGTAGTTTTTTGTAACTCCTCTTAAACCTTGAAGCGGAATTTGCAATAGCAGGTTCCGCTTTTTTGTAAATAAAAAAGGCCCCGCAATGCGGGGCTTTTTGTGTATAACATTAAATATGTTCAAAAACCCATAGCCCAAAGGACCGAAGGTACGTGCCCATACCTCAAAGGCGCTTGCGCCGTGCTACAAAGAGTCCTGGAACTTGTGGAACTTGTCCAAAAGTTCGGCGTAAGTCTTTGTCGCTTCGAGCTGCGGGAACTGGGCGACGATGGAATCCGGGGCGCAGAAGAAGCAGCCCTTGTCGGCCTGCTTGAGCATGCCCGTATCGTTGAAGGAATCACCTGAAGCGAACACCTTGAAGTTGAGTTCCTGCAAGTGCTTTACGACCTTCGTCTTCTGGTCGCTCATGCGCAAGTGGTAACCCTTGATCATGTCGTTTTCGACCACCAGGTTGTGGCAGAAAATCGTTGGGAAGCCGAGATTCTTCATGATGGGGTAGGCAAATTCCTGGAACGTGTCCGAGAGGATAATCACCTGCGCTTCGTCGCGGAGTTTGTCCATAAAGTCGCGGGCGCCGTCCAAAAGTCCGAGGTTCGCAATCACGTTCTGGATGTCAGAGAGCTTGATGTTTTCGCGTTCGAGAATCTTGATGCGGCCCTTCATGAGTACATCGTAGTCGGGAATGTCGCGAGTGGTGAGGCGGAGGTCCTTGATGCCCGTCTTTTCGGCGACAGCAATCCAGATTTCTGGCGCAAGAACGCCTTCCAGATCAAGAGTGACAACACATTGCTTAGTAAACATAGTGATTAGTGGTTAGTGGTTAGTGATAAAGTATGAGGTTTGGGGTCGCTTCGCTTTGGGGGATGGGTGCTTACGTTGTCATCCCGGACTTGTTCCGGGATCTTCTTACGCGGATTTCTTTGCAGATTCGTTTCTTGTTGCTTTTGCCCATAGCTCAAAGCTTGCGTAGCAAGCGCCCCCATCGCTCAAAGCCCATTTCTCTCGTCTTTCGTCTTTCGTCTTTCGTCTATAATCTCCTGCATGTCGGCTGGCGTAATCGTATAGCTTGTGCGGCAGAAGTCGCAGACGACGTTCAAGTCCTTGTTCTCGCTGCTCAGTTCCTGCAAATCCTTCAGCGGGAGTGTTGCAAGTGTCGCGAGCATGCGGTCTTTACTGCATGGGCAGAACGGCTTCGGGTCAATTTCGCGAACGATGTCGATATCGTAGGGGCCGCGGAGCTGGTCCAAAAGTTCGTCGAGGTCGAATCCTTTGTCCGCCTTGTACATGTCGCGGAATTTCGGGAGATTCTGCACGATGACTTCGATCAGGTTGATATCCTTCTCTTCGAGGTCGGGGAACGCTTCGATGTAGAAACCGGCTGCATAGTCCAGCTTGCTCGGATCCTGCATGTTGAATTGTGCCTCGATACCCACCGCAGAACGGATTTGTTCGGATTGGAGCAGATACATCGCGAGGTTCTGTCCCATCGAAACGGAGGGCGCTTCGATGATGCTTTCGTGGACGCGCTTGCCATGTTCGTTCAGCTTCACGACGCTTACGTGCTGCGGGACGAGGGCGGGCTCGTTTGCCCCGATGGCCTGAAGTTCTGCCTGCGGAATCATCGCACGAACAAGACCCATCGGCGTAGAATCGGTTTGAATTTTCGTGATTTCGCCACCGAACGAGGTGGTGAGCGAGACTGTCCCGGCAAACTTCAGCCCTGCGCTGAGGAATACGCTTGCAATGGAGTTTTCGGCAAGTAGCTTGAGAGCAAATCCCTTGGCGTTATGATGGCGGCCTATTTCGTTCATGGTCGCTGTCAAATCGGTCACGATAAGGCGAAATGGCGTTTTTTTGCCCGTCGCGCGGATGATTCTATCTTTGAAGTTCATGGTCGCAAATTTAGTAAAAAGAAGCCAGGAGAAAAGCGTTGACCCTTTCTACTTGGCGTGAAAAATCATGGAAATGGGTGGAAAATGCAAATATTATGTTAGGCGAGAGAATAATTTCTTGTACAATAATCTGAAACGGCTGATACCTAAGTAGGAGTTGTATCAAGGGTTTTAATAACCGCTTACTTTACTTTTAATCTACTTTATCGGAAATATGGAAAGTTTACCGATATGCTTTGTCGTATAATATCGTATGAAAAAATAGGGGCGATAGCAGAACGAATAGCGAAGTCCATTTAAGAGAATGCGTTTTTAATTTATTATATTCGTTAAAAAACGAGGTACAATATGCAGATTCTTTTCCTTATGGCCGATGGCTTCGAAGAAACCGAGTTCGTCACTCCGTTCGATTACTTCCAGAGGGCTGGCTTCGAAGTCGCGCTCGCGAGTATTTCGGGCGATTCGTTCGTGACGGGGGCGCACGGGCTCAAGATTGCGACCGATTTTGCACTTTCGGGTGCCGATACCGCAAAGTTCGATGCCGTTCTCCTGCCGGGGGGCGGTCCGGGCGTGCAGCGCCTCAAGGCATCTGCCGACGTGGAACGCGTCGTTTGCGACTTCAACGACAAGAACAAGTGGATTTTCGCTATCTGCGCGGCCCCGCTCGTGCTGAGCAAGGCCGGGCTTCTCGTGGATCGCACGGCGACATGCTTCCCGGGTTGCGAAGTTGAACTGGTCTGCAATAAGTTCGTGGAAGACCGCGTGGTGGTGGACGGCAATATCGTCACGAGCCGCGGAGCCGGAACCGCCGAGGAATTCGCCTTTGAGTGCATTGCCCTGCTTGGTGGTGCGGAACTTGCGCAAAAAATTCGAAAGCAAATAGTTGCTCGCTAAAAAAATTTTTTAGTCCTAAAGTTTTTTGTTAGAATTTCGTTTTAACAAGCATAGTATAACTTGTATGCTTTTTGTAAGAAAAGTTCCTGTTTTTACAGGAACTTTTTATATCTAGTTTATATATTGTTGATTAGTTTGTTGTTGAAAGTACATAGATTGATTTTTGTGACAATTTAAAAATTTTTTTTAAAAACATAAAAAAATATACTTTCGCACACTTAAAATAACTATATATAAGGTACTCCATATACACCAATAAGGGTCGGAAACTAAGATTTCCGACCCTTTCCTTTTTGAATAAAAAGTCCACGATTGTTATTAGGTTGTAGGAACGTCATCCTGAGGGGTTTCCCCGAAGGATCCAGTCATAGTTCCAGTAAGCAATGGCTTAGAGGTTAGAGATTAGGGGGTGTCAGACCGCCTTATCCGACGCTGTGTTCGAGCTTGAGCGTAAGCAGTTGGCGCGCTTCAGTGGCAAACTCGCCCGGGAGTTCCTTGAACACGTCTTTGCAGAATCCGCCCACCATCGCTTGTATGGCGTCTTCGCGCTTGATACCGCGGCTCTCGAAATAGAACAACTGATCTTCACTGATGCGGCTTGTGGTCGCTTCGTGCTCGGTCTGGGCGCTCGCGTTTGCGACCGTGATGTAGGGGAATGTGTGGGCAGCGCTCTTGGTACCGACGAGCATGCTGTCGCACTGAGTGTAGTTGCGGGCGCCTGTAGCGGACTTGCGGATGCTCACCTCGCCACGGTAGGCGTTGCTGGAGTAGTCTGCGCTGATGCCCTTTGAGATAATCGTACTCTTGGTATTCTTGCCGATGTGGATCATCTTTGTGCCGGTGTCTGCCTGCATGTGACCGTTCGTGAGAGCCACGCTGTAGAATTCACCGACGGAGTTGTCGCCCTGCAAGATGCAGCTCGGGTACTTCCACGTGATGGCGGAACCCGTTTCGACCTGCGTCCAGCTGATGCGGCTGTTCTTGCCTGCGCACTTGCCACGCTTCGTGACGAAGTTATAGACCCCGCCTGCGCCTGTTTCGCGGTCGCCCGCGTACCAGTTCTGCACGGTGGAATACTTGATGCTGGCGTTGTCTTTGGCCACGAGTTCCACGATAGCGCTGTGCAACTGCTTGCTGCTAAACTCAGGCGCGGTGCAGCCTTCGAGGTAGCTCACGCTCGCATCGTCATCGGCGATAATCAATGTGCGTTCGAACTGGCCTGCTTCTTTGTTGTTGATGCGGAAGTAGGTGGAAAGGTCCATGGGGCACTTGACTCCAGGGGGAATATAGACGAAGCTTCCGTCGCCAAAGACTGCGCTGTTGAGGGCCGCAAAGTAGTTGTCGCCAGCGGGGACTACGCTACCGAGATATTCTTCGATGAGTTCCGGGTATTCTTTGATAGCGTCGCTAATCGAGCAGAAGATGATGCCCATTTCCGTGAGCTTCTTCTTGTGGCTTGTGTAAATGCTGACGGAATCGAACACGGCATCGACGGCAACGTTTGCGAGACGCTTCTGTTCGTCCAGCGGGATGCCGAGCTTTTCGAAGGTGGCCAAGAGCTCCGGATCGACATCTTCGATTTTTTCGTGGCTCTTCTTGGTCTTCGGTGCGGAGTAATAGACGATGTCCTGCAAATCGACAGGATTGAAGTGGAGCTCGCCCCAGTTGGGCTGTTCCATCGTCTTGAGCTTTTCGTAAGCCTTCAAGCGAAAATCGAGCATAAATTGCGGTTCGCCGCGAAGCGCTGACGCCCTGCGGATGATATCCTCGTTAAGACCTTTTTCGAAGGCTTCGTTTTCAATATCAGTGACAAATCCGTATTTGTAATTTTCGCTCATTTTTAACCCGCTTTAAACGAGTGCAAATATAGCTTAAGGCGAGAGTCGCGACAATCAATCGCTAGATTGAATTGTCATGACCGAGCCGTGCTGTATGCACTCTTCAGGAGTGCAAAGATAGTAAAATGTGGGAGCGATTCCAAAGGAAATGTCCCCAATTCTGGTTTAACCTATAGATGTGGTAGGTTTTCCTTGCACGTCATTGCTCTTCGAGCATGACTACTGCGGAACTCAAATGCGAGTCCACGAGTGGCCTCTCGCTTGATTTCCTTGCACGTCATTCTGAGTGGCGAATAGCCACGAAGAATCCTGTGCTTTGTTTTTTGAGTGCTTGTCACCCCGGACTTGTTCCGGGGTCGCCATCCTTGCGCGTCATCCTGAACGCGAAGCGTGAAGGATCCAGTGACAGAACTTATTGCCTTTGTCACCCTGGACACTGTTCCGGGATTACCTTCTTGTCATTGCACTTCGTGCATGACTCGGCGACTCAGCCATGTCAGTCAGCGAGCTGTCTGATGCGGCATTCGTCTTGTTTGTCATTCCCGGCTCCGACCGGGAATCTCCCTATTTTTGGGAAAACTCTTGCGTTTTTG
>JAFWRL010000302.1 GCA_017520105.1 Fibrobacter sp. | reverse complement strand
TAGAAGTACCATGCACCGCCGACCTTGTGGAATTCGCCAAGTTCGTGGTGGTTGCGGGTAATGTTGCCCTGCTTGAAACGGGCGACAAATTCGACCCAGCCGATGTTCTTTTCGTCTTCGGTCTTGGTCTGCTTGATTTCGATGCCGAGCCATTCGGACTCACGGCTCCATGCTTCCACGCTCGGTTCGTCAAAGTCGTCGCGCTGGGTGACTTCGAGGGAATCCTTGAGCCATGCGATTTCGTGCTTGGCGTAAGCGGTGTAGCGGGAGCGCATCAAAGCTTCCGGGGTCGGAGCGAGAGTCATCTTTTTAATAATAGGTTCGCAGCAGTCGCAGTATGCTTTGCCGGAACCGCAGGGGCATAAATCGTTTGCCATAGTAAAATCCTTATTTAAAACTGGGCAAAAAATAAAAAAATTTGGTAAGCCTGTGGAGTGCTCCGTGTATTTTTTACAAGCTCAAGGTCTATAAAAAGGAGATGCCCGGTCGGCGCCGGGCATGACAATTTAATGCTCTGGATTCTTCGCGGTTATTCACCGCTCAGAATGACCTCGGAACACTTTGGCGATTCTGCACATCGTAGGCCCGAGGAGTTCTCTGTTCAAACTACAGGCACTTCTTCATAATCCAGAATTCTTCCTTGCCTTCGCGGCCCGGAATGCTGTTCGTGGGCTTGATGCGCTCGACGATGTCGAATACGCCGCCGAGGCGTGCCATGAGTTCGCCTTCGCTCATGCAGTGCGGAGGGCCCTGCATGGTCTTGCCGTTCATGAGCGGGTACATGAGGCAGATGAATACGCCGTCATCCTTCATCATCTTGTAGCAGACTTCGAAGAATTCGTCGCGGCGGCCCGGGTGGATTGCCGAGAACGTGCCGTAGTCGTAAATGATGTCGAACTGCTGGCCGCCACGCTTGGCGTCCTTCGGCGAAAGCGTGAACAAGTCGAGGTCCAACGAGCGCAGGTTCTTGTGCTTGCGGCTCAGATGGTCCAGTTCATCGACTGCGGTCGGGGCAAAATCCACGGCCAAAACTTCGTGTCCACGCAAAGCCCAAGCCTCGGCATCGTAGCCGAACCCGGCGCCTGGAATCAGCACTGAGCCCTCGGCAGGGCAGGAGGGGTGCTTGAAAAATTCAAGCAGGGCGGGAGTAGCCTTCTTGAAATTCCAGTAGTCCTTGCCTTCGGCATAAAGATTGTCCCAGAATTCCGGGAGGTTTTGCGTTAACATTCTTTACCTTCCTTTTTGTACGCTAGTTGTCCACAGGCGGCAAGGATGTCCCTACCGCGTGGATTGCGGATCGTTATTTGAATTTCGGCAGCTCGCACGGCGGCGAGAAAGTCTTCCACCTCTTCGGGGGTGGGCGGGTGCAGCGTCGGGTCGTCGCCGTCGTTAAGCACGATGGCGTTCACCTTCACGCGGCGCGGGGCGCAAATGCGGATGAGTTCCTTGGCGGCCTTCGGCGTGCAGGTGATGTTCTGGATGAGCACGAACTCGAACGTCACGTAGTTATCGGTTCGACGAATGTATTCGTCAACCGCTTCCAAAAGTTTTTCGATGGGCCACGTCTTGTTCACCGGCATCACGGACGAACGGTATTCGTTGTTCGTGCTGTTGAGGCTCACGGCGAGGCAGCAGGGCGTATTGCGATCGACGAGTTCCTTGATTTTCGGGACGACTCCCGAAGTGCTCACGGTCATGCGCTTTGCACCCATGTTAAAGAGTTTCTGGTTATGGAGCGTGCAGCAGACGCGATGGACGTTTTCCAGGTTGTTGAGCGGTTCGCCCATGCCCATGAAAATGATGTTCGTGACCTGGGCCGTGCCGCCTTCTTCGTTCTTGAGGCCGGAATCCTTCAAGTACCAGTTGACGTTGATGATTTCTTCGAGAATTTCGCCCGCTTCGAGGTTCCTGGTGAACCCCATCTTGGCGGTACGGCAGAACGCGCAGTTCATGGCGCAGCCGACCTGTGTCGAGACGCAAACAGAATAGCGGCCGTTTGCCGGAATCATCACGGTTTCGATATGGTGGCCGTCTTCGGTCGCGAATAGCCACTTGACCGTCCCATCGACAGAAACGGAGCGCTGGTCCTCTTTTAGGCCGCAAAGCGAGAACTGCTTTGCCATTTTTTCGCGAAGAACCGGGGAAATGTTCACCATTTCGTCGTAAGAGCGCACTTGCTGGCAAAATAGCCATTTTTGAATCTGGTCAGCGCGATAGGGCTTTTCGTCAACATCACGAAGCCAAGCTTTGAGCTCGTCGGTTGTCAAAGTTTTTATGTTGCGCTGCCATTCCATGGCCATAAAAGATAGAAAATTTTAAGATTTTTGTTAAGGGCTACGGCCTGCGCAATCCTCTTGCCTTGCGTATGTAGTTTAAGTTCGGACTAGTGTTTTCTGCGGCGTTTCTAGCGTGATTTTCCGAGGAGTTTCGCCCTTGTCTTGGGTATCTTTGCCAAAGAAGATGCTGGTAGATGCGGTCCAGTTCCTCCATCAGTGAACTCATGTTAGTTTGCAACGCCAATGCAAGCTGGGAGAGAGTATCGAGAGATGGCTGCTTCTTTCCGCATTCCATTTGGGATATGAATTGCCTTGAAATCCCGGATTCTATGGATAACGACCGCTGCGTATGGCTCCGCTGCTGTCTTATCGAAATTAAAAGAAGTCTAATGGCTTCGTGTAATAGGATTGACTCATAATTCATCGCCATAAAATTTTAAGAATATCTTAAAGAAATGAGTGCATGCTTTAGTTTGCAAAATGCGATATTTTTTTGATACTAATTGATTTTTAAAAAATAGTGTCAATAAATGACAGTGTGTGGTTTCTGTTTAATTATATTTTAATTCTAATATACCTTTTGAAATTTACAGACACGCGAATAGGACCTTTTACGGTTGTGTACGGAATTTTGCGTTTTTATTGCAATTTTAGGGATTTTCTTGATTATTTTTCAAGTACCAGAGAAAAAAGAATCTTAAGGGGGCTTCAATGATTGACGTAAAAGGAAAATGGTGCCTTGTGACGGGCGGATGCCGCGGTGTCGGGCGCCTTATCGCAATAGAAATGGCTAAACTCGGTGCAAATCTTGTGTTGCAGGGGCGCGACAAGAGCCATGCCGAAAAGGTGATTGCCGAACTTGCTCCGTATGGCGTCGAAGTGCGCGCCGTGGGCTGCAACCTCGAAAATGAGGCAGAAATTGATGCTGCTCTCGCCGAAATCGATGCACTTGGCGTGCAAATTGATCTCGTGTTCAACAATGCGGGCCTCATGAGCCACTACTTCACCGACTACCTGACCAACACCATGGAAGATTTCCACCACGCGATGGCGGTGAACTTCTTTGCCCCTGTCAAGATTGCGTACCACTTCTTGCCGGGAATGATCAAGCGCGGATTTGGCCGCATGCAGCTTACCACGAGCGGTATCGCCAACGAGCCTGAATTGATGGGCTATGCCTGTGCGAAGGCGGCGCTCACCAAGTTCGTGAAAGATTTTGCCTGCAAGCTCAATGGCACGGACGTGATGATGAACGTGATGGACCCGGGTTGGCTCCGCACGGATTTGGGTGGCCCGAACGCCCCGAACGCTCCGGAAAGTGTTATTCCAGGAGCCCTCGTTAGCGTGCTTCTCGACGATAAAAAGAGCGGCCGCTGGTTCAGTGCGCAGGATTACGTGGGTATGACCATCGCGGACGCCGTCGAAGCCGGCCGCAAGGTCTTGGCTTAAAATTTATCCTTGTTACATGGAGCCTCGCTGGAATGCGGGGCTTTTTTTTGCGTTTTTTTGAGTTGATTGCACCGTCGGCGGGCTGGATTTGTTGTGAATATGTGCATTTTTGCACCTTGCTTGCAAAATATTTCTTTTATTTTACGGCAAACTTTTAAAAAACTTGCAATTCCGTAAATAATAATTTAGGTTTAAAAGAGACCTGGTCTTGAAATGCAAGGTGTGTGCGATGTCTTTTTTGAATAAGTATTCATTCTCCAAAGAGACGATAAAGGAATTGGAAAATTCCGACATCCCGCTTGCGGTCTATCAATTTGTTGATGGATCTGTTCAGACTATTCTTGTTTCGGACGGGCTTGTCCGCTGGCAAGCACCCGGCATGACTCGCGAAAATTTGCTTCACCACCTTAATACGGACATGTACAAGAACGTCCATCGCGAGGATATTGTCTTTATTGTCTAATAAATGGTTAAAACCCTGCACTTTCAGTGCAGCAACTTTCAGTTTCTAAAAATGTTTGGCTAATTTTAGGGAATGGCTAAATATCGGAAGACAACGCATAGCGTGAGCAACCTGGCGTGCCACATAGTG
>JAFWRL010000301.1 GCA_017520105.1 Fibrobacter sp. | reverse complement strand
ATCGGGTATTGCAGTAGGTATGGCGACGAATATGGCTCCGCACAACTTGCGCGAAGTCGGTGCCGCTATCCATGCTTTGGCTGAAAATCCAGACTTGACTGGCGAAGACCTCATGGAATACGTGAAGGGCCCGGACTTCCCGACAGGCGCTATTGCCTGTGGACGTTCTGGCATTCGCGAAGCTTACCTCACGGGTCATGGCCGCGTTCGCGTCCGCGCTCGCACTGAAATTGAAACGGATGCCAAGGGCAAGCCGCGTATCATCGTCACCGAAATCCCGTACATGGTGAACAAGGCGGAACTCTGCAAGAAAATTGCCGACCTCGTCCGTGACAAGCGCGTCGATGGCATTACGGATATCCGTGATGAATCTAGCCGCGACATCCGCATTGTGATTGAACTCCGTCGTGATGCTGTTGGCGAAGTTGTCTTGAATAACTTGTTCAAATATACGCAGTTGCAGACAACGTTTAGCATTTACAACTTGGCTCTCGTCAATAACCTTCCGAAGCTCCTTACGCTCAAGGACTTGTTGCAGGTTTATATTGACCACCGCCTTGACGTGATTACGCGTGCAACGCAGTTCGATTTGAAGAAGGCAGAAGCACGCCTCCACATCATCGAAGGCTTGCGTATCGCAACGCAGAACATCGACGAGGTCGTGCAGATTATCAAGGCAAGCAAGACGACAGATGTTGCAAAGCAGAACTTGCAAGAACGCTTTGGCTTGGACGAAATTCAGTCCCAGGCTATCGTCGATATGCGCCTTGGTCAGCTCACTGGACTCAACCTCGAAAAGTTGGAAGCTGAATACAACGAACTTGTAGCTACCGTTGCTGACTTGAAGGATATCTTGGCAAAACGCGAACGCCGCGTTGCGATTATGCTTGAAAAGCTTGACGCCGTTGTGGCGAAGTACGGTGACGAACGCCGCACGACGATTGGCGAAGCTATTGACGACAGCGATGATGAAGACCTCATTGCCGAAGAGGAACAAGTCATTACGCTCAGCAAGGAAGGTTACATCCGTCGCTTGCCGATTGACACGTTCAAGGCTCAGAACCGCGGTGGCAAGGGCATCATCGGTGCCGGCCTCAAGGACGAAGACAACGTGGAACAAATTTTCACGGCGAGCACGCACAGCTACTTGCTCGTGTTTACGAACAAGGGTCGTGTCTATTGGACGAAGGTCTATCGCTTGCCGGAAGGTGCCCGCAATGGCAAGGGCCGCCCGATTGTGAACTTTGTCGCTCTCACGGAAGGCGAAAAGGTGCAGGCAATTGTGCCGGTGCGCAAGTTCGGTGGCTACTTCTGCCTCGTGTTTGCAACCAAGAAGGGTATCATCAACAAGATGGACCTCACGCTCTTTAGCCGTCCGCGCAAGGCTGGTGTCAACGCCATCAGCCTCGACGAAGACGATGAATTGGTCAAGGTCCAGCTCGTGGGCATGTCTGCTGAAGAATACGAAGCCAGCAAGAATGCTTCTGATGACGATTCTGCAGAAGCCGTTGAAAACGCCGCTGAAGCTCAGGCTGCCGATGGTTCGACAGGCTCACCAACCGATGCTTCTGAAGAAGAATCTGGCGATGCCGAAGACTTTGCAAACCGCCCGATTCCGAAGGATCTCTTGATGATTGCGACCAAGAACGGTCAGGCCGTCACGTTCCCGATTAGCTGCTTCCGTGCTATGGGCCGTGGCACGCACGGCGTGAAGGGCATTACGCTTGCCGAAGGCGACGAAGTCATTTCGCTCCTGTGGCTCAAGGCCGGCAACAAGATTCTGACCATCACCGAAAAGGGTTATGGCAAGCGTTCTGAACCGGGCTCTTACCGCGTGACCCGCCGTGGTAGCAAGGGTGTCCGCAACTTGAACGTTACAGACAAGATTGGTGCCGCCGTGTTCGTGGAAAGCGTCGCCGACGACTACGACTTGATTATCACGAGTAAGGACGGCCAGGTCATCCGCATCAAGGCCGCCGATATTCGCCTCACGGGCCGCAATGCTCAGGGCGTCAAGGCAATTACGCTGCGCGAAGGCGATGCCGTCCAAGATGCAACTGCGCTCCCGAGTGTCGAAGATATCGAACAGGATAGCGCCGATGCAAAGGAAACGTTCGACCACGTGCAGGGTGTCGAAGTCGATGACGATTCTGTCGTGAAAGACGATGCAGAAAAGCAGGACGTCGGCCCGACCGAAACCGATGAATAATTAAGCGCTAGGTTCGCATAAACATAAGCCCGTCTCAGTGAATTGACCGAGCGGGCTTTTTCCTGTTTTCAATTCCCGATTTTGCCATTTTTCTTTTAAAAAGCGTTTTTTGATGATTCCGCACCGGGAATGGTGCGTAGCTCTATTGCTTTTTATCGCAAACGAATATAAATTATTCAAAAGGATTTGGAGAGGTGCGTTATGTCTTTAAAGAAATTACAGATTTTGGTAGCGTCTGCATTGACCGTTGCTGCATTCATGGCTTGCAACAATGCAAGTTCATCCCCTGAAGGTTTGAATGATGATTTGAGTGTTGTCGAAAATTCTGGTGGCGTTAATGCTTCGACTTTGCAATCGCAAAATGCTGTTGCGGATGTGCCGGATGCTTCGGAAACAACCGCTGTTCCGGTTGAGAATCAAATCGAAGCGCAGAGCGCAAATGATTCCGCTTCGTTAGATTCTATTATGGACATTCTTTTCCCCAACGGCATTGACGGCATCGATACGGCCCGTCATGACCCCGACAGCGTGGGCGTGTGGCATTTCTACGATTCCAAGGAATCGCACATGAATCCCGCTTTTGCTTACGGCGAGATGACGGATCCGCGTGACGGGAAAGTCTATAAGACGACGCAGATTGGCGGCAAGACTTGGATGGCCGAGAACCTGAACTACTTCGACATCGAAGGGGCTGCGAGCTCAATCAAGAACGACTGGTGCTACTGGGACAAACCCGAGAACTGCGAATCGGCGGGCCGCCTCTACACATGGAAAGTGGCGAAGAGGGTTTGCCCCGAAGGCTGGCGTTTACCGACGAAGGCGGACTGGGAATCCCTGTTGCAGGAGGTCGGAGCCGATTCCTTGAACGAAATTCTCTGGAAGGGCTCTAGCAAGCTCAAGTCCGTGAACGGTTGGGAAAACGGTGGTAGCGGTACTGATGATTTCGGCTTTACAGCGGTCCCCGCGGGCATGAAATTTACCACTCGCACCCAGGATGGATTTACCTATCATGGATGTTCTTCCCTCATGTGGGCTGCTACGGAGGCCGACGGCGGCGCTGCGGATTCTCTCGCTTACCACATGTACTTGGATTGCAGCAATGACAACGCCATTGTAAATACGGTGAGAAAAATCAATGGACTTTCGGTCCGATGCGTGAAAGATTGATTGTTTATGATATTTTAACTTGAATAATAGCGATGCCGTAGGTATATTTTATAATGCCTACGGCTATTTTTTTGGTGATGGTGTTTATGAAGGTCGTGGGTGAGGATTGGAATTGGATATGAAAAAGAATCACGTCATTGCAAGCATTGCTAAGCCTTCTATCATCTTGTTTCTGGCGTCCTTTGCTTTTGCTGACCCGCCAGGAAATTTGTCTGGTTGGAATCTCGTTTTTGAAGATAACTTTGACGGAACCTCGTTGGATACGAAAAAGTGGAACTCGACGTACAACTGGGGCCCGACGCACAACCACCGTGCCTACTGTGCCAAGGAAAACGTGATTGTCTCCGATGGAACGCTCAAGCTCAAGGGCGAAAAGAAAACCCATCCAGATGCCAAAGGAAAAAAGGCGAAGTTCAACAACAAGGAAATTCCGGTCGATTACACTTCGGGCGCGATTGACACCAAGGGCCATTTCGAAGTCAAGTACGGATATATCGAAGGACGTTTCAAGGCTCCGTGGCAAAAGGGCACTTGGCCTGCGTTCTGGACTCTGCAAGATGGCTGGCCTCCAGAAATCGACATTCTGGAAATACCTGCATCGCGTAAGCAGCACCATTATTATCTGCATTACACCGACCCGAGT
>JAFWRL010000300.1 GCA_017520105.1 Fibrobacter sp. | reverse complement strand
ATGGCGCGGGCGATGGCGATGCGCTGGCGCTCGCCACCGGAGAGGTGGGCGCCCGAGCCACCGACAATCGTGTCGAAACCGTTTTCAAGACTCATGATAAATTCGTAGCAGCCGCTTTGGCGCGCCACCTCTTCGACTTCGGCATCGGATGCCGAAGGCCGACCGAGCCGAATGTTTTCGCGGACAGACATGTCGAACAGGAAATTGTCCTGCGAAACGTAGGCAACGCGGCGGTTGTATTCTTCGAGCGAAAGATCCCTGATGTTCACGCCGCCGATTTCGATGTCGCCGCTGTCAACATCCCACAGCGAGGCGATAAGGCGAGCAATCGTCGATTTGCCGGAACCGCTCGGACCCACGAATGCGGTAAAACTGCCTTCGGGGAGAACCATGTTGATGCCATGGAGAATCTCCTTCTTTTCTTCGCCTTCGATTCCCTTATGATAGCTGAATCGCACATCTTTCAATGTGATGGAATTGTCGGCGGGTTTGCGCTTGTCGATCGCGGGGCGCGCAAGTTCCTTCATTTCGAGCACCGAGCCGACTTCACCGAAAATAACGCCCGCCTTGCTGATGTCGTCACTGTAACTCATGATGGTGAGGAGCGGCATCATGATACTCACCGAAATGATGATGACAGTGATAAAATCCACTGCCGTAATGGAACCGTTGTAATAGAAGTAACCGCCAAACGGCAGTACAGTCAATAGCGTGGCAGGAGCGACTGTGATGGCAAGGGCGTGCGGCCAAATGCAATTGCGCATCCATTCGACAAAACAGTCGCTCCCTTCTTTTGCGGCTACTACAAACTTGTCGTAAGAAGACTTTGACTTGCCAAACGCCTTGATGACTTCGATGCCGTTAATGTATTCAACCGCGGTGTCGTTCAACGCCTTCGTTTTCTGGATAGAATTGTCGAACCACTTTT
Organism: Fibrobacter sp.; assembly: GCA_017520105.1. The sequence goes on along the minus strand of JAFWRL010000300.1, from coordinate 721 downwards.
GCGCTCCGGCAAACATGACGGCCATAGCGACCATACCGATCGGCAGCGTCCCAAGCGAGGCAAGCCCCATGCGCCAATCGATATGGAAAAGATAGAGGAACATGAGCACGGGGAGAATCAAGTTCGAAGTAAATTCAGGAACCACGTGAGCAAGCGTTGTTTCCATGCTGTCGATGCGTTCGACTAGGATGTTTTTCAGGGCTCCCGAGGGCATATCGAGAACAGAACCCAGCGGCACTCGCGAAAGCTTGTCGCAAAGATCCTTGCGGATATTCCCTAGCACGTTGAATGTTGCCACATGCGAAAGAGTCGTCGAAATACTATGGAACAGCACATTGCCGACCCAGAACGCCGCAATAATCAGGCATTCTTTTAGATAGACATCCCAATCGCGCACGCCCGAGAGCAGTTCGCGCACGATGTTTGCGATAATGATGTAAGGGGCGATTCCGCAAGCAACGCGCAACAGCGCAAAGAAAATGCTTGCGAAGTAATATTTTTTCTTGTTTCTGGCAAACAGAAAAATCCAAGAGAGCAGAGATTTCTTTTTCATAGCGTTTCCTCCCAAAAGGACTGAACCAAATTTTGGAAAAATACGCTTTTATTTCTACTCCAAATGGATTTTCATTAAACCATTTGGAGTAGATTTTTTTTGCTTATTTCTTAGTTTGTGGCTGAAAAAGCACATTTTTGCATACTGGACATCCGATTCTGAATGGTT
>JAFWRL010000299.1 GCA_017520105.1 Fibrobacter sp. | reverse complement strand
CTTTGTTTGTCACGGGGGCGCTGCTTGTGCGGATCATTCCGCTATCGAAATAACGGTCATCCATGCATAGCATCATGCCGCAGATATATTCATCATAAAGCTTGCCTTCCCATTCGCAGGGATAAGTCCGTTGCTTGATGAATGGTTGCAAAATGAATCCGCCTTTTTCGCTTGCGGTGAGGCTTTCGCTCCAGGTTTTTTCGTCGGTCATCACGCCGGCGTACAGGCCTACGCTTTTGCCCAAGTCGTAAGGCTTGAGAATGTATTCGTCTTTATGCTTGAGTGCATCTTCCCATATTTTCGGATGGCTGCCGTACGTATAGGTGGGGATGGTGTGTTCACGTAGGAATTTCGTTTCTTCTTCTGTGAGGCATTGGCGCGTGAATTCGTCGATGAAAATGAGCCGCAAGAAACGCTTGTCGTGAGCGAGGAAAATTGTGCGGAAATCATTAATCATGCGCACGTCAATCATGGCTTGCAGCGTTTCCATCTTGAAGGACAGAATGTCTTGCTGATTGAGGGCGCTGAACACGACGGCGTTGCGACTCCATTTGGCTATGTTGTCTTCAACTTCGGCGGCTTCGTATATGGTTACTTCATGTCCGTAGTATTCATAAAATTTTTTGTAAAGGGCGATTTCGCTTGTCCGGTCGCTACTCTTCAGCACGTAGATGGGGCTACCTGCTGGGATGGCGTCGCGCATGTACGTCAACAGTTCGTTGTAGCGGTTCTCCCAAGATATGCCGGGATTGGCTGCCATAAACTGTTCTGCCTTGATGACCGAGGGGTAGGTGAACCAGATGCCGTGTCCAAAGAATCGGCTGGTGATTTCGACTAACAACAGACGACCATCATTGCTGATAAGGTAATCGGGCCTGTAAGCACCAGCTCGGAATGGGTAACGGCTTTGGCGTTCTAGAATCTCCATCACCTTATCGTCCAGGGGCATGTAGCGTGGGGCCCATTCACGATAGTGTTCCGCCATATAGGCGATGCATTTGTAAAGCAGGGAATGTACGCGTCGCAGCTCGTCACGACGTTCCGAGGTTATGAGCATCGGCTTGGCATGGTACCAATGATGATAGTAGTCTGTTTTGTCTGCAAACAGCAGAAAGCAGACTTCCTGGCAAGTCAATGGTCTTTCGTTCATTTTTCGCCCTTGAAAAGTTTTGACTGGTAACCCAGACACTGGAATCCGTTACGGTTGATGATGGGGATGATGCTTGTGGGCACATTCAGCTGGCTACGTACCCAGAAACAGATGCTGGTGGACATGCCGATAGTTTCGGTATATTTCATCAAACGTTGTATGTTCTCTATCGAAAGCGCTCGGTTTGGGGCTGTGCGTCCGCGTTGCTTGCGGTGGTCGGCGTTCTTTGGGCTGATATAGTCCATGTAGAGGTCGCGCTCCATCGATTTATCGAAGTGGCCAAGCCATTGTCCCAGTTGCGCTAGGTTTTCCATGCAGGCCGTGAGGAACTCGGGTTTGTAGTTCACGATGCCTGCACCATGAAGCATGTCGAAGAATTCCTTGATATGTTCGTCGGTGAGGTAAGGCACGACGATGGGCTGCACCAAGGCAGAGTTCGCTTGTATGCCGTGTTCCTGGCACATCATCACTGCACCGAGTCTCTCTTCAATCGGGGCGGCGAACGGTTCTAGAAGGTTGCGGAATGCGGTTGGCATGATGCTTACAGAGGTGTTGAACTGCATCTTGTCTTTAAGTTGTTTAAAAAGGTCGAGGATGGTTTCGCCTTCGTTTTCCACCAAAAGGTGCTTGGTCCCTGCTTTCGACGCAATGAAGAGGCGTGCATTGGAATTCGGGTATTTCTTGAAGTGGGCGATGAATTCACGCAATATGCGGTGTGCGATGCCGGTGTAGAGCGTCGGTTCCTGCAATGCTTCTGTTTTGGGTGAAAAATAGTAGTAGTGGTTCCAGTTCTTGCCACGGCTCAATGCTACGATTTTACGCTCGATTTCCTTTTTCTTTTCTGGAGCTTCGACGATTGCTTTGGCCAGTTCCTGTAGTAGTCGGCTGCGCTCTTGGATGTCCTCTGGTTTTACCGCGTCGGGCTGTTCGCTGCAAGCACCGTTCATCTCTTCCAAGAGTTTACGCACATAGAGGTGGTAATTTTCATAAGCTACAAGTTTCTGTTCGTGTACGCCGTCGGTCACCAAGCAGTACTGGCATCCCAAATGACAGCCTTTGATGGGGTTGATTTCGAAGGTAAGCGTCGGGCATCGACCGGTGTAGTTGTGGATTTCAGTTTCAACAGCATCGGGGTCGCAATCTTCCAGATAGAGCACCGACTTAGGGATGACGGTATGTTCCTCCAAACGTTTCTTGAACATTTTGGAGCCTCGGATGAGTCCCTGTAATGTTTCTTCAGAAGGTTCAATGGTGACACCAAGTTGTTTTAGGTAGTTGGCATCGACAATTTGCGGTTGAAAATCTTTAAGGTTGTAAGCGTTAATTTCGTGTTCGTAGAGATTGTGCATCTCAATGGGTTGCTTCATCTTGTAAATCCTTTATTACTCAGATATTTAAATCTTTTATATGTGAAAATAGTATAAATCCATTAAGATTTGTTGAATGAACTTTTTTAATAAGCTATTTACGGATAATCGGTTTGGTTATCCTATTGTTGTTGTAGTTAAATAATTGCCATTAATGAACGGTTACTTAAATCGTTTGCAGAAGGAACAATTTTGGCAGAAGGGATGGCGTAGCTCGTGCTGTGCAAAGCCTTCGCGCAGTTCGCAGGCGAGGGGCGTTTGCAGGATTTCGGAAAGTGTTTGCTTTCCGATGTGGCCGAGTGTAATTTGTCCGCTATGGTCGAGGCAGCAAGCGACAACGCGACCGTCATGGAGAATGGCTACATGAGTGTCTAAAGCGCGGCATGTGCCGGGAACGATTTTTTCGTCATTGCGCTTCTCACCGTCGCGACGCTCAATTTGCGTCATGCTCGTTCTCTCGTCTGAACCGGGCCATTCAAAGCGGGTATCTTCGTGGAGGTAGAGGCGACCGGTGATGTTGAAGCTTTTATGACGGCTGCAAAAATGCCTTGGAGTAACATCAACGCCGAACGTTTCGTGGATGCGACGCAACATGTAGTTGTTCCACGGGGAGGCTTCTTCGGCACCGACATTCCACAAACGCAAATTGATGTAGAGTTCGGGGCGTTCGATGGTGGCGATTCGGCAGAAGTCGAGGACGTTTTGCAGATGTTGTTCTGCAGTTTCTCGCGGGAGTTCGGCGTAGGCGTGTGTCGAAAAATTGACTTGACGGATTGCGGACGAGGCGAGAATTTGGCGGCCTGTACGTTCGATTGTGGTGCCGTTTGTCGTAAGTGTAAGCTTTAATGGAGTTTGTTCTAACTTTTTGAGGTAATGCGCAAAGCCGGGATGGAGCGTGGGTTCGCCAAGAACGTGAAAATAGACGTTTGTTGCGCCGATTTCTTGCGCTCCAGCGATACAGGCATCAAAGAGTTTCGAATCCATGAACGTGCGGTCACCTTGCGATTGCGTCCCGCATGGGCAAAAACTGCAATGCAAATTGCATACGTTCGTGATTTCGATATAGACGCTGTTCATTTGGCTTGTCCAGGATTTGTCGATTTAATTATTCGCTTTGCGTTCTACTTGCAACATAGAAATTGCTTCGATGTATTCGTTCAACTTGCCGGCTTTCTTGATTTTCTTGAACGCCTTCTTTGGAATGTTCGGTTCCAGATATTCCCAGAAACTTTGAATGTGCGAAAGAATTTGGCTTCCGCCTTGGTACGTTTTGCAAGCGTGCTCAAAAATGATTTGGTGCATTTGGAGGAGCTTGTTTGTAAATTCGCATTCGCTTAAGGCGCAATTTTTGCGAACATCTTGTGCGTCTGCAATTTCTGCCATGTTCGCATTTCCGCATTGAGCTTTGTATTCCGCCGCAAGGTTTGGCCGGGCGAGCAATCCGCGACCAATCATGACTCCGGCAAGTTTGGGGTAGCGTCTTTCCATTTCGTGAATTTGCGAAACGCTTGTGATGTCACCGTTATAGACGAGCGGATGTTTGCATTCGCTGTAGAACCGTTCGAAAGAACTGAAGTCTAGAGTGCCCTTGTATTGTTGTTTGCCGAGTCTCGGGTGGAGCGTGATGTGGGCGAGGGGTGTGTCGTTTAGAATCGGGAGGAGTGCGAATGCTTCGTCGGGAGCTTCTTGCCCGAGTCGCATCTTGACGGAAAATTTTACTGACGCAGTTCCGTTTGCGGCTCTCGAAAATTTTTTGATTTCGTCCATGATTGCTTGGACTGTTTGCATATCGCTTAAAAGCCCTGCACCGCGATGGCGATTGACTTGCATCGGGAATGGACATCCCATGTTGAAGTCGATTTGCGTGTAACCTTTGGCGATTAATGCATCTGTGAGAATTTTGAATTCATCAACGCTGTTCGCAATAATTTGCGGCACGACCTTGTAACTCGCGCCGTTCCCTTTATCATTTTCCGCGCATTTTGAATCTACGTTTCCCGAACATTCCGCATGCGCATTTTCTAAATCCCGTAAATCTTTTTCGCGTGGCTTTCCGTTTTCGATGCGTAAAAACGGTGCGTAATAAACATCCACGCCGCCAAAGATTTCAGCGTGGGCTTTGCGATAGATGCCTGTCGTGTAACCTTGTAGTGGAGCGAATAGAATTTTCAGCATGGCGCGGTTCTTGCGGACCTTTTTTACAAATGTAATAGTAAATGTATTAATCTTTTTTAACTAGGAATGTCGATGCCGGAACGGAGTCCGGCATGACAATTGAAAAAAATGTGGATTATGTTTTTTATTTCCCGAGGGCTTTTTTCAGCGCTCGGATGGCGTTTCCGCGATGGCTGATGCGCTTTTTCTCTTCGAGTTCCATTTGCGCAAAAGTCCTCGTTTCTCCATCGGGGACGAATAGCGGATCGTAACCGAATCCCATGTCGCCAACAGGAGCGTGGTTGATTTCGCCTCGGCATTCGCCTTCGAAAATGATGGGCTTGCTGATAACAAATTCACCTTGTTCGTTCTTCGTGACGGTCTGATATGAAAGTGCGCAGAAGTAACGGGCCTTGCGGTCTTCAATCCCTTCGAGCTTTTGCATCAAAAGGTTGTTGTTCGCATCGTCATCGCCATGCTTGCCACAATAGCGGGCACTGTAAATGCCGGGTTCGCCGTTCAGTGCGAAAACTTCAAGGCCGGAATCGTCGGCGAGAACGGTCGCTTCGATGTTGCGCTTGGCGAGCCATTGTGCTGTTGTGTTGGATTTGATGATGGCGTTTTCTGCGAAGGACTTTCCGTCTTCGATAATGTCTTCGTCAAATCCGATATCTTTCAATGTCTTGAATTCGTAATGGTCGGTGCCGAGAATATGTGCAAAGTCTCTGATTTTTCCGGCACTGCCGGTCGCGATAACAAATAAACGTTTCATATTGCGATTGATAAATTGAAAATTTGACTGGATCCCTCGACTAATAACTAATTAGTAATGCTCCGGTTTCATGACAATCAAGATGGCGTCAACAACAATGCCGACTCCTAAAAGTCCTCCGGTGCAGAGCCACAAAATTCCTGTCCAGATTTTACCTTCGTAAAAACGGTGCAGTCCCAAGTATCCGAGAAGGATGCAAAGGGCAAGAGCAATCCATTTATTATGTTCACCTGTAGCGGGCATAAAGACTCCTTGTTTATTACGAGTATAATTTAGAAAATTCAAAAAGTTAAGATAGAGTCTTTTTATTATAATTCCTTTTGTGAAAATGAAAAATATCTCTATTCCTTTTTTGTGCTTTGCGGGGTTTGCCGCAGGCGTGCTTGGCATTACATCTTGTGCTTCTTCGTCCGAGAAGCCTTCTGTTGAGGCTTCTGGCGAGGTGGAATCTGTCCCGCCGCCGAATTTGCCTTCGGCTTATGCGGCTCCTGTGACGGTTTTTGAATTGCGCGTGCTTGATTTTGACAAGCAGGTGCGTGTCGTTGAAAAACCGACGCTTGCGGCCCTTGATTTCGCGGCGTATTTTTCGAATCCGATCCGTATGGCGGGTATGGACGAAAAGCCTGAAAATTATACAGGCAAAATGGCGAACGCAAAACTTGCGGATTACCCGTTCCCGATGCTTGATTCGATTTCGGAATACGAACCGGATTGTGTTGCCGGTGTAACGCCAATCGCCTGGGAACCGTTTGCGAAGATACTTTATGCGCAGACGGGCGATGAACAGTTCACAAAATCGTTGAATGAAATTGAAGCTGTGAAGTGGGATGAACCCGAAGTTTTCCGCGCGTTCCAGACGGTGAGCCGCTTGTGGGGCGTTCCAGGAAAGGGCGAAAATCAGGGGAAGGTGGAATGGTGGGTTGAAGTTATGCCTGCGATTTGGACGAACCGGGCTCCGTTCTATGGTAAACTCAAGGTCGTCTCTGGCGGCGAATCTGCAGAGGTCTTGAATTACTACTTGACCGCTGAAATGAATGGCGATGAGGCCATGAACTGGGCGCGGACGCTTTCGTCTTACTGGTACCCGACTTTGAACACGGATTTGGAACAACATACTCCGGGGGCGATTTGGGAGAATTCTAGTGCGAATCGTCCGTTTGCGGTAATGCGCGGAAATCCGATGGGAAAGCCCATGTGGGTCGCTTTTGAAGTCCCGGCTTTCCGCTTGACGGATGAACAGCTCCGTGCCGCCGCTGTTGCTGATTCTCTTGCTGCGGCTGGCGAAGTTGTGCCTGTGAACCGTACGCTTGATACGAGTTCTTATGCGCGTCTCGAAACGCTTGCGTCTCTTGAAAATAGCTGCCCTGCAACGCCTGCGACAAAGAAGTTCCGCGATGCGTTGAAGAAAAAACTTTCGAAACTCCCGAAGGAGCAAAATGCGTGGGCCGAAGACGGTATGCTTTGGTTCCGCCGTAACGCCAACTACCTCATTGCGGACAAAATTAGCGGTCAGGATAGCCTCCACAACCCGCTTCCGCGAATGGTTGAACTCAAACAGTATCTGGATTCGATGAACGTTCAGCTCTTGGTCGTGCCGATTCCTGTGAAAGAAGAAATCTATGCGGATAAACTTGTGAAGGGTACGCCTGCGGATTTGTGCGTAAACGTAAACGGTCGTGAATTTATCCGTGAATTGCTTGCAGCAGGCATTGATGTGCTAGACCTTTACCCGTCTTTGATGGCGGCACGCAGTGGCGATGAACCGCCTCATTACAGCTACCAGCGTTACGATACGCATTGGGCACTCCCGGGCATGCTTGCCGCGATGGAACAGCTTGCTTCCCGCGTGACGCAGTACAGTTGGTATGCGGATGCGAATCCGCAGCCGGGTAGCCTTTTGATGAAGGATACGGTCGTACTCCGTGAAGGCGACTTGGTTGCTCATTTGCCGGATAAGGAAAAGTCCAAGTATGCCGCCGATACGCTTGCGGGTATGAAAATCTACAAGGGCGATAAGGCTTACAAGGGCGGCAAAAATGCTCCGATTCTTTTGATGGGTGATTCCTTTACAGGTGTGTTCGAATCTGTGGATCAGAAAAGCGGTGGCCCGGGTTCTCTGCTTGCTTATGCGACGGGACTTGACGTACAAGTGCTTACGAGCTGGGGCGGTGGCCCAGGCGTTCGCAGCCGCTTGAAGAAAATGAAAAAGGACATGCGGAGCAAACGCCTCGTGATTTACATGATGACCGCTCGTGACTTCTGGCAAAGCCCGATGGAATGGGACGGAATTTAGACGAAAGAACGCTCGCGATGCTCGCTACAGACGAAAGACTAGAGATGGTGTGAAAATGGAAAAAAGCAAAAATCTCTCGTCTCTTCCTTCGACATGCTCAGGACAGGCTACTCGTCTCTCGTCTAAACTATTCTGGCCGGCGTTAATTGTTGCTTTTGCTGTTGCGCTTTCGCTGATTCTTTGGAGTGGGCGTCCCGAAAAAATGAGCTATCGTGCGATGGCATGCGCTTTCGAAGAACGTTCGCCCTCTTGCCTTGATTCTATCCGAGACTGGCACGAAGGCCTTGCATACTTTGATAGCAGCATTGCGGCGACTCATGATACTTTAAATTCCCTCAAGAATTTGTTGTGGAAATTTTGGAACATCGAATTTGCCGGGGCGGGCGAGGCTTCGGTTGCTAAAGACGCTGTGCTGCCGTTGCGTGTCCTTGCAAATCGCAAATCGGGCTGCATGGGGCTTTCGTGGCTTGCGCTTATGGTGGCGGAGGTCCGCGATTTGCAGCTCGATGCCGTCCTCTTGCCGGGGCATGTTTTTTTGCGCTACAATTCTGCGAACGGATCTACGAATTTGGAACCGAACCGTCGCGGGTTTTCTTACACCGATGAAGAATATCGCGAAAAGTACAAAGACGGGAACTGGACCGGGCTGGAGTTTCGACCGTTAGAACCTCAAGAGTTTATTGGGCTTGCGGCGTTTGATATTGGCAACTTGTACCTTGAAAATGACTTGCGTCGAGCACTTACTTGGTACCGGATGGCTGAGGAATTTTTCCCGACGTACCCTGGAATTCGGGCCAATCAGTTGATTGCGAAAAGTCGTTTACCTGATTCAATGTGATTTTTTTGTTATATCGCGTTTTTACAGCTTCTTAAAGGGTTTCTAGGCGCCGTTCTTGTTGGTTTTTGCTCCTTTAAAAAACTATTTTTAAGGAGAGATGTTTAAGTCAAAGTGTTGGAATAGTTCCTGCCTTTCTGTCAAGATACTTTTTTTAGTATCGTTTTTTTTCTTTGTTTCTGGGTGTGACACGTTCTTTGGAGATCATGTTTGGCTCAATGCTCCGGTCGAAGCTGACCAAACTCATGAAGGGTTTGTTCTCATTAAAGCTTCGAAAGTGAAAAATTCGAGCGGAGGCGCTCTTGCCTTTTTGGGTACATATCTCAAGTCTGCTAAGGCGAATGAACGTCCTCAATTACGAGCCGCGTTAAATTATGATTTTTCATTGAACAGGCACGAAGTCACTTGCGCCGAGTTCAAGGATGTCATGGGAACCACCTTTGATGAACGCTGCAAAAAAAAGAATTCCGATTTATTACCGGTGACGAAGGTGACTTATTATGATGTCGTGTTATACACAAATGAACTTAGCAAACGTGGTGGATATGATACGGCTTACTCCTATACGTCGTTAAATTATGATGCGACCGGGAACTGTGTTTCGATGGAGGGGTTGGTTTTTCATCCGGAAGTGGATGCATACCGTATGCCGACCGAAGCGGAATGGGTTATGGCTGCGGATAGGGACTGGAACCCTTCTGCAGAATGGAATGCTTTAAATTCTGATTTTGAACCGAAGAATGTTTGTTCGTATCCCCGGCTTCATGGCGACTTTTGCGACATGGGCGGAAACGTCAAGGAATGGGTCTCTGATTGGCTCGGCTATTACAAGGATACGACGATTACGAATTATATTGGCGCTCCAGATGGCGGTGTTCAGGGTGAACGTGTTATCAAGGGTGGTAGTTATCGCAATGATCCCGCTGCAATAAAGCTTTACAATCGTGGTGACGTCTATGTTGTTACATCGGCGGCGAAGTCGGATTATCTCGGATTTCGCGTTGCTTTTGGAAAAATTCCGAAAGTGTCTTGGATGGGGCGCGATGGAAAGGTCCGCGAAAGCCGAATTATTCCGATGGCAAGTGCATCTGTTGTGAAGGAAAATATCGGAACGTATCGTACAAAGTTGGTTTTCCGCAATGATATCACGGGAAACGTAGCGTATATCGATTATGTCAATGGCACGTTGTTTGTTACGGAATACGCTGATTCCGCTGATGCGTACCATCCGGATATTTCTCCAGATGGTAGGCTTGTCGCCTACAGTACAGGCATGGAGGGCGTCTCCGGAAAATCGACAATTTATATCCGTCCACTCTCGTATAGTTCTACAAAACCCATTAAACTGAATATAAAGGCTAACGCATCGATTCCTCGTTGGCGCGTGCTCGAAAATGGCGATACGGTTATTGTTTATGTGTCCGATGCTGGAAACAACAAGGAAACGTCTTCATTCAAGTCCAAGAGCACATGGCAGGTGAAGTATGCCCAGGGGCGCTTTGGCGTTCCGAAAAAACTGTTCGATGGAGCTTACCATGGTGGCATCTCGGATGACAATACGCTCGCTGTGACTGGAGCTCGATTATTGCGGGCGCGCGTTGCAAATCCAGGCGGAACGCTTGCGAGTGGTCGCGATACGGTGTGGTACAATGGAGAACAAGCTTGTAATGTGTCTCTTGCCCATGATGGCACAAAACGTGTGGCGTTCCTTGATTTTGGCGGAAAGACTGGCGCTAAGTTTGTAGGTGAAAGCTATAGGACGCACGAACGTCTATTGATTGCTGACAGTACTGGGCGTCTCATCAAGGCTATTGCTGCTCCGGAAGGCTTTTCTTTTGATCATTCGGAATGGGTGCTAAGTCATGTCGGGGATGCGCAGGGAGGCTATATTGTCGCAACACTCACGAACGCAAGTGGAGCGCATTCAAAAATAGTTCTTGTGAACGTAAAGGATGGTTCTATTCTGGATTTGGTGAACGGGGATGAACTTTGGCACCCGTGCCTTTGGCGTAGAGATGTTGTTGTCTCGGAGGCATCTTCGCTGGATGCCGATAGTGCGGGTATTTATTTGCATCCATCGGATAAATGGGAATCTGTCCTTATGCGTTTTAAGATGGAACTCCTTTGGAAGTACCGGGATACGGCCAATGTAGCGATTTTGGGCTCGTCGAGGCCGATGTTTGGCGTGAGCCCAAGTGCGCTAGATAAACGTTTCTTTGCGGTGAACTTTGGACAAACTCCTAATTCGATTTACACGTCAAAAGATTTTTTAGACCGCTATATTTTCAATCACATGAAAAAACTTAAATATCTTGTAGTTTCTCTTGATATTGATTTTTGGCATAAGATAAATGGCCCTGAAGGCGATAACTTCTTTTATACGGATTTTGAAAATTATCCCGGCTACGTATATGACGCCAATCATGATTACTGGAAGGACGGATACCCTGACGGACTGCTGGAATATACTGAAAATTCAGTGGGTTCGTCGGATGAAAGCAGTTACATGAAAGACCGTGGACGTTATACAAGTACCGTCTGTAATTCGTGGAACGAAGAACCGGAGATTGAACAGGACAGTACATATTATGACGAACACATGAATTTGATTGACGATAGCAAGAATGCGCTTATCTCGATTATCAAGGAAGCTGCGAAACGCAATATCCGTGTGGTGGGGCTTATTTTCCCGCAAAGCCCGGCTTATGCGAAAACGGGGGCGTTCGGCCGCTATGGCATGCGTCGTAGCACTGCAAAAACGTTGATTGACGAACTGAAGGCCTTGAATAAGAAATACCCGAATTTCGTACTGATGGACGAGAACAAAATGGGAAAACACAGCTATTCTAATATGATGGCTGTAGATGAAGATCATCTTTGTTCTGGTGGTAGCTTTATTTTGACTTCTCATTTGAATGATCTCTTGTTGTCGTGGGAGAATAAAAAATGAGAAGTGGAATACTGAAAAATTGGTGCTGGTTGGCGATATTTCTTTTGTCAGTGATTGGAATGTCGTGCTCCGATAATGAAGATTTTATGATTGAAGACGATTACATATCGAATCTTTCTTCGAAGGATTTGGATGGATTTGTCTATATCGATGCACATAATAAATCGACGTATTTGGGAACCGACGAAAAAGGGGTGCGCAATAGCGAAACTCCAAAAATGGAAGTCCATTTTACGTATGATTTTTACATCGGCGCGCATGAAGTGACTCGTGGCGAGTACAATGCGTTGCGTGAAAAATTTGGAGGTGAGTGTGAAGCCCCTTGTAGTGATGATTCTCCTGTGACCAACGTAACTTTCTTTGATGCGGTACTTTATGCAAACGCCAAGAGCAAGGCCGAAAATCTAGATACCGTTTATACGTACAAAGAAGCTTCGTTTAACGAATCGGGTAATTGTGACAATCTGGTCGGTTTTGCGTTTCACGAAAAGGTGTATGGCTACCGTTTGCCGACCGAAGCGGAATGGGTTTATGTCGCCAATCAGGGTTGGAATCCGCAAAACAGCTGGAACACTTTGAATTCCGATTACAAACTGCATGATGTAGCGACTTCGACGGCGAATGAACTTGGCGTTTATGATATGGCCGGCAATGCCCTTGAATGGGTGAATGATTGGTTGACCTATTTTAAAAAGGGCTCGATGACGAATTTTGTCGGGGGCTCGGACGGAGGAAGCCTTGGCGAACGCGTTGTCAAGGGCGGTAGCTTTAGGAATGAAACTTCAGTGATGAATACTTACAGCCGTGGTGATGTTTATACGGTGACTTCTTCGACTAAAGGTGATTATCTCGGTTTTCGCTTGGCGCTTGGGGCTATTCCAAAAGCAAAATGGCTTGATGAAAGCGGAACGGTCAAGGAATCTGTGGTTCGTTTTACGACATCGATTTTGGAAATGAAACATCTGACGCGGACGTTTGTATCAAAGCTTGTATTCCGGAATGATGCTACGGGGCATTTGGCTTATGTCGATTTTGGTAGCGGAATTATTTCTGTTGTCGAAATCAAGGATGATTTGAGTGCTTATCATCCAGATGTTTCGCCCGACGGAAAACGAGTGGCGTTTTGTACGGGAACTGAAGGGGTTCCGGGCGAATCGAATGTTTATGTGCGGAATTTGGATGCAACGGGTTCCGGTCTTGTCAAGTTGAATGTCGCAAGTGCAGCGATTCCGCGTTGGCGTGTCCTTGCGAATGGCGATACGGTGATTGTCTATGTAACTAGTGCCGAGAACAATAAGGATGATGCCGCCTTTGCAAAAACGAGTACATGGCAGGTCCCGTTTGCTAATGGCAAGTTCGGAAAGCCGCAAAAGCTATTCGATGGAGCGTACCACGGAGGCGTAAATGACGACGGAACGCTTGCTGTGACGGGGGCGAGGCTTTTGCGTGCAAAGGTGGCGCCGAGTGGCAAAACTCTTGCTTCTGGCGTTGATACGGTTTGGTATGATGGCGAGCAGGCTTGCAATGTTTCGCTTGCGAATGATGGTAGCAACCGCACGCTGTTCCTTGATTTTGGAGGCAAAACGGGCAAATCATTTGTGGGTTCGTCTTATCGCACTCATGAACGGCTCCTGGTAACTGATGCAAATGGAAAACTTATCCAAAGCGTTGCTGCGCCGAAGGGCTATACGTTTGACCATACGGAATGGGTTGTGGGGGGCTCCAATCTTGCCGTTGCAACACTTACAAATGTGAACGGTGTTCATGAAAAAATAGCGTTGATTAATTTGTCTGATAGTTCGGTGATTTCGATTGCTGAGGGTGATGAACTTTGGCATCCGTGCCTTTGGCATTCGAGAATGAATTATGACAGCGAAGAACTCGACACAGATAGCGCTGGTGTCTATTATACCTCTAGCGCTTATTATAGCGCCTTGGAACTGAGCGTGAAACTGGAACGTTTCTGGGAAAATCGTGACAAGATAACAGCGGTGGCGCTAGGCTCTTCGAGAACGATGTTTGCGCTCCATGACAAGGAAATAAAGTCTTACAATTTATTGAATATGGCTTATTCTGCAGGGCAGATGACTGGAATCAATTATCTGTTTTCGAACTACGTCATGAACCATCTGAAAAATTTAAAGGTTTTGGTGCTTGAACTTGCTCCTGACTTTTTCTGGTATGACGGCTTTACGACATGGACTGATATTGTATATAACCAGGTTCCGGGTTTCAAGTACGATGAACACCATGATTTTTGGGTCGATAGCTTGCCGGAACACTTTATCGATGCGTTGAAGGCCGCTCCACGTCCAGAAACAGCTTTGCAGCATCCTTATGATTTGGAAGACTTTTTGTTGCCAAGTGACGGATGGGATTATGTTGTGTTCATTAGGGATTCTCTGGATCAAGATGTGAACTCTCCTGTTTTTAAAGAAAACTATTTGGCGTTCAAGAACATCGTGAAAGCGGCTCTTACAAAGGGAATCAAAGTTGTTGTGACTATCCCGCCTCAGAATCCGGGGTACTTGTTGACGGGCTCGTTTGGCGTCTATGGTCCCAAGAAAAGTGTTGCAAAGGACATTATAGACTCCGTTCAGGCTCTCGGTGGGGTGATGTTTGATGAATATAAATTTGGTGCTCACGATTATACGAATAAAATGGCGTATAACACGGACCACCTGAGCGCTCTTGGTGCAAAACAGTTTACGCATCGGTTGGATTCTTTACTTTCAACGTTAGGAGAATGAATATGAAGTTCGTCTATAAAACAGAAAGTATGATTTGGGGAGTCATGGTTGCCGCCCTGGCTTTGATGGTGTCTTGCTCGGACGATTCTCCGACGCAGACGAATATGGGAAGTCCTTTGGTCTGCTCTTCCAAGGATGATTGCTCGGATGTCAAATTGCAAGACGGTTTTGCGTTGGTAAAATCGTCTGGAAACTATGTTGAACTGGGTACGAATTCTAAATCGGCAAAAGCCAATGAACGCCCCGAAATGGATGTCAAGTTCACTTACGATTTCCAGTTAGGAAAACATGAGGTGACCTGTAGCGAGTTCAATGCGCTGATGGGTGGCAAAAAGGGAAAATTGAATCTGGACTGTGCGAAGGATTCTTTGCCTGCGGTTAATGTGACTTTTTACGACGCAGTTCTCTTTGCCAATGCGAAAAGCAAAAAGGCGAAGTTGGATACCGCTTATACGTACTCGTCTGCTGAATTTGACAAGAAAGGCCACTGCGTTCTCATGAACGACTTTGTGTTTAAACCGGATGTTGAGGCGTTTCGCTTGCCCACGGAGGCGGAATGGGCGTTTGCCGCAAACCTTTCGTTTAACCCTGAGAAAAGCTGGAATGCGGATAATTCCGATTTCAAGGCGCACGAAGTCTGTAAGAAAAAGGATGAAAACGGCTTCTGCGATTTGCTAGGGAATGTGACGGAATGGGTCAACGACTGGCTCGGAAATTTCGTGGATACGTCCATTACGAATTTCGTAGGCGCACCGAATGGCGGAAGCCTTGGCGAACGCATTATCAAGGGCGGTAGTTTTAGGAGCGAATCTTCGACGATTAATTTGTATGCTCGTGGCGATGTCTATACGGTGACAGGAACAAGTGCTTCTGATTACTTGGGTTTCCGCCTTGCTTTTGGAAAAATCAAAAATCCAACATGGCTGGATGCTTCGGGTGAATCTTCCAGCGCAACGGTTTCGATAAAATCAGAAAAGCTGTTGTCCCTTCTTGGTGCGACCCGTGCAAAGCTTGCGTTCCGTAACGACGTGACGAAGAATTTGGCTTATGTCGATTTTAGAAGATCGTCCCCGAGAGTCGTTGAAATCAAGGATTCGTTAAATGTGTTCCACCCAGATATTTCTCCGAACGGAAAACTGGTGGCGTTTAGCACGGGGCAGGAGGGCGTTAGCGGAAAATCTGCGCTCTATGTTCGTAATTTAGATGCGGAAGGAAGTAACCGCGTGAAATTGGATGTGGCTTCGGCGGCGATTCCGCGTTGGCGCGTGCTCGAAAATGGCGATACGGTGATTGTCTATGTGACGGATGCCGCGAATAACAAGGAGGAATCTTCGTTCAAGAAAACGAGCACATGGCAAGTCAAGTTTGCGAATGGCAAGTTTGGCAAACCCACGAAACTTTTTGACGGTGGTTTTCATGGCGGAATCAGCGATGACGAACGGCTGACTGTGACTGGGGCGCGCCTGCTCCGTGCTCGCATGGCGTCGAAGGGCTCTACGATAACGTCGAAAGCCGTAGATTCGTTGTGGTACAATGGCGAACAAGCTTGTAATGTCTCGTTGAACAAGACTTCTAAGCGGACGCTGTTCCTTGATTTTGCCGGGGAAACGGGAAAAAAGTTTGTCGGGACGAAATACCGCACTCACGAACGCCTGCTGATTGCGGATAGCACGGGCAAGTTGGTTTCTTCTGTGGGCGCTCCGAAAAACATGACGTTTGACCATAGCGAATGGGTCTTGAACGACGAAAAGAATGCGGTTGTGTCTCTTGTCAATGCCGATGGAGCGCACTTGAAAATCGCGTTAATCCATTTGAAGGATAGTTCCATCACGAATCTTGTCGAAGGTGATGAAATTTGGTATCCGTGCCTTTGGGCTTCTTCGGGTGAATCCGAAGAAAAGATTGCCTGGGACGAAGATAGTGTTGGTGTGTATGTTTCTGCAGCGAACCAGACAAATTATCTCCTTTCGCATAAAATGCCGCTGTTTTGGAAACTGAAAGATTCTGTAGAACTGGTCGGGCTCGGCAATTCGCACATGTGGGCGGGCTTTGACCCGTCTAAAATGAGCGTTTCGTCGATGAACATGGGCGTGGTTCCTTGCGATATGCATTGCATCCATTATCTTTTCAAGAATTACGTCTTGAATCAATGCCCTAAGGTGAAATATGTTGTTGTTGGCCTTGATGTTGACTTGTGGTACAATATTGATAGTCGAACGGATATTGGAATGGGCATGGGAAATGCTCTTGGTTTCGAATACGACAAAAGTCACGATTTTTATCCCGATGGCGTTGACGATGCGTTTGTTAATCTCGTTATGGAAAATGCCGTAGATGAAGCGCCATCGATTATAAAGGCTCGCGGTTGGCATAACGCTACAGATAACATTGGCTGGTACGATGAAAACGGCAAGTCCGAAATTCGCGGTGATTCGACGTGGAGCGATTGCCTGTTCAACAAGAACCTTGCGAATTGCCTGGAAACTTCGGACCAGAACACATGTCTTTCGAATTACAACATGGATGTATGTGTTGCGGATACGAACCTGAACATGTGCCTCGCGAAATCCCCGCTGAAGCAGTGTTCTGCGATTTTCTCGGGTGATATTGAAAAGTTGAAAGATCTTGTTCGCTTGGCTAAAGAGAGCGATATTACAGTTGTTGGCGTGACTTTCCCGATAAGCCCTTATTACAAGAAAACGGGAACTTATGGACGCCACGGGCTCCGTCGCAGCCATGCCATAAAAATATTTGAAGAAATCAATGAACTTGCAGACAACAAGTCGAATTTCTATGTCTTTGACGAGAATAAGTTTGGTGACCATGATTATCCTTCCTCGATGGCGAATGATTACGACCATTTGAATAAAGATGGCGCAAAACAGTTCACAACGCGCTTGGATAAGTTCATCAAGTCGATTGACTCGGATAAATCCTCGAAATAGGCCCTGAAATGCGTTTGCCTTTGATATTGGTGCCCATTGCGGTTGTTCTTTTTGCGATATTCCCGTTGACGGATACCGATATCTGGTGGCATCTGGCTTGCGCGCGCGAATGGGTGACTACATGGACGCCTGTACGCGAACCTGTCGTGAATGTGCATGAATACTTTCAGCAGATGGTGGCGTTTGTTTATGACATTGGCGATGCTCCGCTGTTGGTCGCGTTCAAGGCTCTTCTTTGGGGAGCCGTCTTTATGTTGTTCTTGCTTCCTTCGATTCGCTCGTCGAATTTGAAGGACGAAAACGATGCTGAAACGCGTGATGGAATTTCTCCCATCGCATTTGCGGGAGTTGTTGTTCTCCTCTTTGTATTCCGCTATCAATTTGAAATACGGCCGGTGCTTTTGAGCATGTTGTTCCTTGGAATTTATTGGAACTTGTTGCCGTGGCTTTTTTACGGATGGCGTGAAGAACGTAAAACGAAGCATCGCGCGGAACCAAAAAAATTCCATTACGTTTTTCATCGGGCGTTCCGTTACCTGGCCGGCAATAAACTTGTGGGTGTGCTTTTGGTGCTCTTTATCCAGTGGATATGGTGCAAATGCCAGGGCCTTTATATTCTGGGATTGATTTTTGCTTATGGCGTTTTCATGTATGGATTATGGTATCGCCGTTGGGTTAATTTTGGAAAGGTCCGGCAATGGAACGGAGTGCGGATCCCGTTCAAAATACTTGCTTGGCAGGTTCTTTTTATAATTCTGCTTTTTGCCGTACCGTTTTTCCATCGAGATGGCGTTAACTTGCTCCCTTATCCGTTCGAACTGTTGGATAGGCTCGTTGGACTTTCGTCTTCGGCAATTATTTTTTCAAATGAAATTGCGGAGAACCGTTCGCCCATGACGCTTTTGCTGAATGGTGAAAATGTGATGCAGTCCGCTTTGATGCTTGTACTTTGTGTGTGGGGGATGGCTTTAGCCATTGTCAGATGGAAATCTCAGCCTGCGCCCTATTTGTCGTGGCAGTTGTCGTGGCTTCCGAAAGAGCGAATCGATGCTATTTTTAATCGCAGGTTGCAACCCTCCTGGCTTTTTATCACGGCGATTCTTGCACTCATCGCCGAACGCAACTTTGTACTCTTTTTTCCGGTGTTTTTGGCGGTCCTTGTGCGTTTCCAGAAGCGTCAATCGAGTTCTAGACTCGGGCTTAGGGGCCGTCTTGCCGAACGGTCTCGAAGACTTGGCGCCAAGCTAAAGCTCGTGAATCGCCCGATTCTGACTTCGGACTTTTTGCTTGCGGCGGTTGCAATCGCTTTCGTTTTTGGCCATTGGGTGAAATCTGTTTCGTCTTACGATTCCATGATTGCTTACCAGCGTGTGCCTGTGGGGGCCGCGCACTGGATGATGGAAAATCCGCATCCGGGGAGGCTTTTCAACGATGACCGTGCCGGCGGTTATTTGGCGTTTATGAATCCATATGATTCGACGTACATTGATGGGCGCTTTATCTTGAAAACGGCGGATTTTTTTGAACGCTATCTTAGTTATGCAAAAATTCCTAAACTTTTTTTGGTGGATGCCGAATCGCAGGATATCGACCGCGTAGTGCTCCCGTTGCGCTATTATGCAAGGTGGGGTGACTTGATTCAAGCTCTCGATTCTGCCGAAAATTGGCACGTTGTGTATCGTGATTCCCTTTTTGTTGTGATGGACCGCACAGAACGCTAAGATGTCCGTTTTAAATAATTTATTTTTGAATGCTAAAAATTTATTTTTGAATAGATTTAACGGCCCTTTGGGCATAGGAGTTGTGTATGAATCGTTTGGTCAAAATGGGACTTGCCGGTATGCTTGCTTTCGGGCTTGCTCAAGCCAAGGTGAATTTCCCATTCCCACAAATGTCTGATTATGGTGGAAATGCGACACTCTTGAGCGACAAGGCTAAGGCCTCTGAAGACCTCAAAAAGCAGTTCTCCTATTGGCTGAAGACTATGTACAACGAGCAGGGCGATGTAGCCGGTGTCCGTTCTGATCCGGGCTCCGACCAGTATTTTTCGGAAGGTGTCGGTTACGGCATGCTTCTGATGGTGTATTTTAGCGACAACACGACAAGCTATCAGCCGCAGTTCGATAAGATTTGGAACCTTTACAAGAAGATGATGAACGAAAACGGCCTGATGGTCTGGAAGGTCGGAAATCTTTCGACGAAGTATGACCAGGGTGCTGCGCTCGACGGCGATATTGATGCCGCTGCCGCTCTCGTGATGGCTTACTACCAGTTCGGCGACGAGAAGTACAAGGAAGATGCCAAGAAGCTCATCCAGTCCATGAAAAAGTTTGAATTCGAATCGAACGGTTTGCATTTACCGGGCGACAAGTGGGGCGAGGCGGGCTTTAACCGCAAAAATCCGGGCTACTTCGACCCGGCATACATGCCTGTGTTTGCCATGATTGATACTGAAAATGCAGAATTCTGGAGCAAGACGGCTTACGAAGCGAACATGAACCTTTATGAAAAGAGCGCTTCCGATGCTTCGACCGGCCTCATTGACGACTGGACGGACAAGAACGGAAAGAGCGAAGACGACTACTATAGTTATGACGCGTCCCGCGCTCCGTGGCGTAATGCCAAGGCTGTTTGCTGGAATGGTGACCAACGTGCTCTTGCTCTCGACAAGAAAATGGCTGAATTTGTTTCCAAGGTGGATGCTTCGAGAATGGCGGGGCCCGTACGCAGAAATTCGGGCGACCTTGGCAATGACCATAATAGCACGTTTGTGACTTCGCTGATGACGGCGCTTATCTCTGATGCCAAGTACCAGTCCAAGCTCGATGAATACTGGAAAGAAGCGGTAGCGCTTGGTGACGAAAACTACTTCAACCAGTCCCTGAAGTTGTTGAACGGTTTGCTTGTCTCGGGCAACATGCCGAACCTTGCCGCGGCTCAATCGGCTCCGGTTTCTTCAAGTGCTGTTGCTCCGGAAAGTTCCAGCGCGGTTGTTTCGTCCTCGAGTTCTGCAGGTACGCAACCCCAATATAGCAGCACGACGGCTTTGACCGACTTTGTTGTAAGAGCACCTCAGATGTCGCTTACGGGTAGAACACTTCAACTGAGAGTGTACGGCCCAGTCCATATAGATTTGATTTCTGTGACGGGTAGCGTCTTGAAGTCTTTCGACAAAAATGCGACGGGTTCTGTAGTGGTTCGGTTTAGCGGAGTGCCAAGCGGCCTTTATGTTGTTCGTGTAAAGAACGCTGGCATCACGAGCCTTCAGAAAATTAAGTTAGATTAAAAAGATTGAAATGAATATTCGAAAGGAACCTTGTTGGGTTCCTTTTTTTTGTTTGTAAATATTTATTTGTTTTTTTTGCAAACATGTTTTACCGACTAAATGAAGCGTTTGTTTCTATGTAAAAATAAAGTCACAAAATGCTTTAATTTGACCAAATTTTGTGAAATAAACGATTTTTACATTTATTTTAAATGTTTTGTATGAGTTCTTTTATTTTGTATGGTTCTTTTACTAAATTTATTTAACCTTAAAATAAAACAAAAGAAGGTGAATAAATGAAAAAAACACAAAGTACAGCATTGTTCTTGGGGATTGCGTCAGCGATGGCGTTTGCTCAAGATGGCTCAGCTTGTATCGCGTTCAAAAACGGTACGGGCGACTATGATAAGCACTGCTATAACTCCGGCTTAAGACAAATGGCCGCTGGCAAGTGCTATACCATGAACAAGGATCGCGTCAAGGAAGGGGTCCCGCAGTGGATTAACGAAGAAGCGAACCAAACGTGGTGGTGGAGTGAAACTTCTTGTGGTGACGAACCGGTATCTTCCAGTTCTGTCGAATCCAGCTCTAGCGTGAAGCCGGTCGAATCCAGCTCTAGCGAAGTTCCGGAATCCAGTTCTTCTGAACCGGAATCCAGCTCCAGCGTGCAGCCGGTTGAATCCAGCTCTAGCGTGCAGCCGGTCTCCAGCTCTAGCGAAGTCATTACTTCCACTTGCATTCCTTTTGTGAACGGCAAGGGCCACTATGGTGAAAACTGCTACAATTCCGGCCTCAAGGAAATGGCAGAAGGCAAGTGCTACACCATGAACCCGGCACGTGCCAACGAAAATCCTGTTTGGATTAACGAAATTGCGACCCAGACCTGGTGGTGGGTCGAAACTCCTTGCGGTGCTGAAGTTTCCAGCTCCAGCGTGGAATCCTCTAGCTCTGTTGAATCCAGCTCTAGCGTGGAATCCTCCAGCTCTGTTGAATCCAGCTCCAGCGAAGAATCCTCCAGCTCTGTTGAATCCAGCTCCAGCGAAGAATCCTCCAGCTCTGTTGAATCCAGCTCCAGCGAAGAATCCTCCAGCTCTGTTGAGTCCAGCTCCAGCGAAGAATCCTCCAGCTCTGTTGAATCCAGCTCCAGCGAAGAATCCTCCAGCTCTGTTGAATCCAGCTCCAGCGTGGAATCCTCCAGCTCTGTCGAATCCAGCTCCAGCGAAACTCCTGTTGAACTCTGCATTGATTTCGGCAGTGTCCAACACCGTCTTGGTCAATACTGCTATAAGTCCGGTTTGACGAACATGGCTGATGGCAAGTGCTATGCTGTGGTGGAGAGCAAGAGGGGCGAAAGCTCATCTAGAATCCGCCGTCACACCGATGTGACGGACAAGTCCTGGTGGATCGAAACTCCTTGCTTCGCAGAAGTTTCCAGCTCCAGCGTGGAATCTTCTAGTTCTGTCGAATCCAGCTCTAGCGAAACGCCGGTTTCCAGCTCCAGCGAAGTCGTCGTTTCCAAGTGCATCGCTTTCGTGAACGGCAAGGGTCACTATGGTGAAAACTGCTACAACTCCGGCCTCAAGGAAATGGCCGAAGGCAAGTGCTACACCATGAATCCGGATCGTGCTAACGAAAATCCTGTTTGGATTAACGAAATTGCAACCCAGACCTGGTGGTGGGTCGAAACGTCTTGCGGTGAAGTGGTTGTTTCCAGTTCCAGTGTTGAACCGGAATCCAGCTCTAGCGAAGTCGTTGTCGAATCCAGCTCTAGCGAAGTCGTTGTCGAATCCAGCTCTAGCGAAGTCGTTGTCGAATCCAGCTCTAGCGAAGTCGTCGTCGAATCCAGCTCTAGCGAAGTCGTTGTCGAATCCAGCTCTAGCGAAGTCGTCGAATCTAGCTCTAGCGAAGTCGTTGTCGAATCCAGCTCTAGCGAAGTCGTTGTCGAATCCAGCTCCAGCGAAGTCGTCGTCGAATCCAGCTCTAGCGAAGTCGTTGTCGAATCCAGCTCCAGCGAAGTCGTCGAATCTAGCTCTAGCGAAGTCGTCGTTTCCAAGTGCATCGCTTTCGTGAACGGCAAGGGTCACTATGGTGAAAACTGCTACAACTCCGGCCTCAAGGAAATGGCAGAAGGCAAGTGCTACACCATGAACCCGGCTCGTGCCAACGAAAATCCTGTTTGGATTAACGAAATTGCAACCCAGACCTGGTGGTGGGTCGAAACGTCTTGCGGTGAAGTTGTCGTTTCCAGCTCCAGTGTTGAACCGGAATCCAGCTCCAGCGAAGTCGTCGTCGAATCCAGCTCTAGCGAAGTCGTTGTTGAATCCAGCTCCAGCGAAGTTGTTGTTGAATCCAGCTCTAGCGAAACGCCGGTTTCTAGCTCCAGTGTTGAACCGGAATCCAGCTCTAGCGAAATCGTCGTGTCTGCTTGCATCGCGTTCAAGAACGGCGAAGGCAATTACGACAAGAATTGCTATAACTCCGGTTTGAGAGGCATGGCAGAAGGCAAGTGCTATACCATGAATCCGGATCGTGTTAAGGAAGGCGTTCCGCAGTGGATCAACGAAGAAGCTTCCCAGACATGGTGGTGGGTCGAAACTCCGTGCGATGCCACCGTTGTTAAGAAGGCTCTTGGCCGCGACAATGGCACGACGCGTATCGTTGCTGCCGCCGAAGTCAAGGCTAACATGGCTGTCGTGAACAACTCCCTGAACATTGCAACGACCTCCAACGGCATGAAGTCTGTGAAGGTATTCGATGTTCGCGGTAACATGCTCCTCTCTGAAACATTCTCCGGTGCTTCCATGAGCATGGATATGTCGAAGTTTGCGGGCAAGGGCGCTGTGATTGTTCGCCTCTCCGAAGGCCGCAAGGTCCTCGCTACGAAGCGTGTTGCAGTTCGCTAATGCGCTAACGAGTTAATTTAATTCGTGAAAAAGGGCTCCCTCTAACGAGGGGGCTTTTTTTTGTTGAGGCGCTTTTGATTAATTAATTGGCGGCAAAGAGGCAAAAAAACGTTTAAATGGCCTTGAATTAATTTGAAAACAAAATTATATTTGTCCGCAAAATAAAATATCGCTACAATAATCTTAAAAAAAGCGGAGGAGAAAAATGAAAATGATTCAGATCATGTTGCTGTTGTTGTTCTTGGCAGCCCAATGTTTTGCGGACCCTGCCAGTTCCGGCACGTTTCCGATGAAGCAGCCTGACGGAACAGTCCTTGAGGTACGGCAAGAGGGCGATGAGTGGTTTCATATTCTTGAAACATCGGATGGCTACATTCTGCAAAAGGACGCGCAAGGCTTTTATGCCTATGCCGATGAAAATGGAAATTCTTCGGGAATTTACGCCCGCAATGCTCAGGAACGCAGCGATGCGGATAGACAGTTCCTTTCCGGCGTTAATCAAAATTTGGTTTATAGGAATCTTAAGGCTGCAGCTCCTGTTGTTGAACAGCCCGAATACGAATACAATGTTCCGAGGCTTGCAAAATCTACGATTCAACGGGCTGCGGAAAATTCAGGAGTAAGGAATGTTCGAGTACTCGTTGTCCTTGTGCAGTTCTCCGATGTGAAATTCAAGAGTGCAAATGCTCAATCTCAATATACAGATTTCTTTAATAAGGAAGGGTATAACGAAAATTACAATGCCGGTAGCGTTAGGGATTATTTTATAAAAAGTTCTAATGGACAATTTCGCCCGACCTTTGATGTCTATGGCCCTATAACTGTTTCTGGAACGCGAGCTGATTACGGAACAAAGGGAAGAAGTGATAGAAATCCCGACGGTGCAATGAGTGCCTTGAGCGAGGCTTTGGATATTCTTAAAAGTAGAAATGAAGTTGACTTTTCTTCATATGTAGAAGAGGGGCATTCTGGTATTGAATATATCTGCATGATTTATGCGGGGGTAAGCTCGAATGGTTCCGGTGTGCCTGAAGCGATTTGGGGACACATGAATTCTTTACGCGATAAAGATTTGGGAAACGGAGTCAAAGCATACAGATATGCTTGTGCAAACGAAATAAGCAGCTCGGCGTATCGCTATAATAATTCTACGACGCTGTTGGAAGGTATCGGCGTTATCATTCATGAATTTAGCCATGCTATGGGGTTGCCTGATTTGTATGTTACAGATGGTGGGCATCGACGTAATACGCCCGGTGAGTGGGATGTTATGGATATAGGTTCGCACAATGGTTTGCCTAACTATGAACGTCATCAGGGGGGCAATCCTCCGCTTTATGCCGCTCATGAACGGATGTTTATGGGGTGGCTGACTCCAACAGAGCTCAGTGAAGGTTCTGTGCGACTCGAAAAACTTGAGAATAATGTGGCTTATCGTGTTTCTCATGGGAGTAAATCGAATGATTACTATTTGTTGGAGTATCGGTCTAAGAAGGGATGGGATTCCTCTTTATACACTTCAGGAATGCTGATATGGCATATTGATTATGACAAGTTTTATTGGAGTACCTATTATAGTGCAAATAATGATGCGAATCACATGCGAGTGGATATTGTCGAGGCCGTTCCTGAAACTTATGATGCGGAGCGCAATTATTATGATGTGAATCCGTATGAGTCTGTGTTCCCTGGAAGGGCGAATGTGACTGAATTCAACAAATTCGTATTTTGGGATGGGAGCCGTAAGAATGTTGCGATTACGGATATAACCGAATTCGTAGATCAGGAATATGTTACGTTTAATGTTGACATGAATGCAGTGATTGTCGGATCTTCCAGTTCTGTCGCTTCTAGCTCTAGCGTTGCTTCTTCCAGCTCTGTCGCTTCTAGCTCCAGCGTGGAATCCTCCAGTTCTGTTGAATCCAGCTCCAGCGTAGCATCTTCCAGCTCTGTCGCTTCTAGCTCCAGCGTTGCTTCCTCTAGCTCCGTTGCTTCTAGCTCCAGTGTTGCTTCCTCTAGTTCTGTCGCTTCTAGCTCCAGCGCTGTCGTCGTTTCCAAGTGCATCAAGTTCGTGAACGGCAAGGGTGACTACGACAAGAACTGCTACAACGATGGTTTGAGGAACATGGCCGCTGGCAAGTGCTACACCATGAATCCGAATCGTGTTCGTGAAGGTGTTCCGCAGTGGATCAACGAAGAAGCTTCCCAGACATGGTGGTGGGTTGAAACGTCTTGCGGTGAAGTGGTTGCTTCTAGCTCCAGCGTTGCATCTTCCAGTTCTGTCGCTTCTAGCTCTAGCGTTGCTTCTTCCAGCTCTGTCGCTTCTAGCTCCAGCGTTGCTTCCTCTAGCTCAGTTGCATCCAGCTCCAGCGCTGTTGTCGTTTCGAAGTGCATCAAGTTCAAGAACGGCACTGGCGGCTACGACAAGAACTGCTACAACGATGGTTTGAGGAATATGGCTGCCGGCAAGTGCTACACCATGAATCCGAATCGCGTTCGTGAAGGTGTTCCGCAGTGGATTAACGAAGAAGCCAACCAAACTTGGTGGTGGGTTGAAACGTCTTGCGGTGAAGTGGTTGCTTCTAGCTCTAGCGTTGCATCCTCCAGTTCTGTCGCTTCTAGCTCTAGCGTTGCATCCTCCAGCTCTGTCGCTTCCAGCTCCAGCGTGCAATCCTCCAGCTCTAGCGAAATCGTCGTGTCTGCTTGCATCGCTTTTGTGAACGGCAAAGGCAATTACGACAAGAACTGCTACAACTCCGGCTTAAGACAAATGGCCGCTGGCAAGTGCTACACCATGAATCCGGATCGCGTTCGTGAAGGCGTTCCGCAGTGGATTAACGAAGAAGCCACCCAGACATGGTGGTGGGTCGAAACGCCGTGCGATGCCACTTTTGTTAAGAAGGCTCTTGGCCGCGACAATGGCACGACGCGTGTCGTTACTGCCGCCGAAGTCAAGGCCAACATGGCTATCGTGAACAACACTCTGAACATTACTACGACCTCCAATGGCACTAAGTCAGTGAAGGTATTCGATGTTCGCGGTAACATGCTCCTCTCCGAAACATTCTACGGTGCTTCCATGAGCATGGATATGTCGAAGTTTGCGGGCAAGGGTGCTGTGATTGTTCGCCTCGCCGAAGGCCGCAAGGTCCTCGCTACGAAGCGTGTTGCAGTCCGCTAATCTGCTAACGAAAACGTTCAGTTTGTGAATAAAGTGCTCCCTCTGACGAGGGAGTCTTTTTTAACATGGGTTGTTTTTTTATTTGTATTTGTTTATATTTATTCCATTATGAAAAAGGCCTTTATATTCCTTGCAGTCATGTTTTTTTCGTCGGTGTTCTGTTTTGCTGAGGAGCAACTCCAGACCGCTAATACGGAATCACAACAGTCGGTAACAGGTTGGCCACGAGCTTCTTTTATTATACATGCCGGTTTTGCTAATGTCGGTCTTGGTGCCAAGATCCGGTTTTCTCAAGAAAACGGGGTCTATATGACTGCAGACTTGAGATATCAGGTTTTCCAGTTTAAATATATTCGTATCCCGGCTCTCTTCTATTTTGGTGGCAATAATTTCCATTTTATTGTCGGTTTTACAGCACTCAATGCTGTTAACGCTCCTACAGCTTCTGGTGAAATGGCTGCGGGTCTTAACGTCGATCTTGGCAGACATTGGGGTATAGACGCTTTGGCGTTTGCTCCAGTTGGTGCGTCTGATACGGGACCATCGGTTCTGCTGGATATCCGCTACGCATTTTAAATTTTCCCGCGTTAAGAAAGGCTCCCTCTAACGAGGGAACTTTTAAATTCTCGCCGGAGTTTACCCTGAGTTTATCGAAGGGCCTGGATGACATGCAGCGGGTGACGAAATCAAGGGCTTGCATGCCTAGCTATGGCAACAGATTAAGTCTTTGTTTGATTTTCCCGGAGGCGATGTTCGCGTTGATTATATCCATAATTGCCTGTCTGTTTGAAAATACGGAAATACAGTTCTCTTTCCAGGAATCAAATTTGCCGTATATTTCTTCAAACCATTGAGGATCCTGACGGGCATATTCTTTCATCGTTTTCATAGAAGATGAAGACAGCGTTTCTTCGAAGAGTTCTATGTCATTTAAATAGGTTGCCATATAAATCTTGAGTGCGATGATTGAATCCTGATAACTTGGGTTCGAGTCATGTTCTTTTGAATACCTGTTGAATATGTCCAGCATTTGAATTTTGCGGATATCCTTAGTCAAGTCAAAGCCCATGTATCTCTCTGCGTTAAGGAACACTTCGTCTTTCTGGGCCAGCATCTTTGACGCGGATATTTGATAACCAAATCCTTTCGAGTCTTCTATGCAATGATAAAGGCAATATCCCTGAAGGCAATCTTTTATATCGTTTCCCCATAAAGGATAAATCATAAAATGTGGCTGGAGTTCTCCTCGCGTCCTTATCTGTTCAAAACCAACGAGAAAACATCCTACGATTTTATAGTACTTCCATGTGGATATGGCCGTAAGTCCAAAATGATTAATCCACTCGTTTTTCAGTATCGTTTCTTCTTTCATTGATTGCCCCTTTGTCTATAAAATATATCCTTTTTTGGTTTTGAAACGATTGTTTTAGGGAATGAATGAGCGCAATTTTACGAAAATGTGCTACCAAAGTGAGAAAAAATGTGGATTTGGTATTAAGGTTTGTGGATAAATTAAGTGCTTTATGGTCGAGTTGTGGGGTTTGTGGGTGTGGTGATGTTACCAAAATGAACGAATCCTTTGTTTTGGGGGAATATGGCTTTTGCGATGGTAAAAAAGGAACCCCGCAGGGTTCCTCTTTTAATAACTAATGCCCAAAGACTAGTGATTACTAACGGATCTTATTTGCGCGTTCGAGTTCGCGGGCGTTGATGATGAGCATCTGCAGGCGGTTCTCGATGTTTGCGAAACTGGTATCCGGGTCGTAGTCGAGGCTCAAGATTTGTACATGGGGGCAACGTTCCTTCACGGCCTTCGTGAGGCCTCGGCCACTGATGTGGTTTGCGAGGCAGGCAAACGGCTGCACAATGATGAAGCTGTTGATGCCGTGCTTGGAGTTGTACAGAATTTCTGCCGGGATGAGCCAGCCTTCGCCCGTGTTGTACGTCGGGTCGATAATGCCATCGAGGTAGTTCACGAGCTCGAAGCAGTCGGCGTGATGTTCATACAGCTTGAACGACTGCATTGTCTTCTTGACGGTTTCTGCGGCGTGGGCGAAAAGCCTTGATGTGACACCGCCTTCAAGTCGGTCGCTAATCGGGTTGGCCGAGAATCCGCGCTTGAGCTTTTCCCTGCGGACAACTTCATCGACGCGGAAGAAGTCGGTCATGCCGTTTAGATAAACTTCCATGCCGTTGTCCATGAGATAGTCTTCGATGTGACCGTTTGCGCTTGGGTGGAAGTTCATGAGAATTTCGCCGAGCACGGCAACGCGCGGCTTGCGGATGCCCTTCTGGCGGCTTTCCGTGATTTCGACCTTGTTGAATTCTTCGATGCAGGTGCGCAACATCTCGACAAGGCGCTTTGGCGTGCCGATTTCGGTTTTCTTGAGTGTCGCAGCTGTCTTCATCAGTTCCGGCATCCACTTGGAGTAAATCTTCTTGGTGTCGCCCTTGTTGATTTCGTAGGGGCGGAGTGCGCGGTACATCGTTTCGATGGCGTCCATGAAAACGAGACCCCAGAGCACATGGAGGCGGAAGTCAAGCCCGAGCTGGAATCCCGGGTGCATACCGGTGGTGTCGAGGCCCGTAGTGATAATGGAAACGTCCTTGTAGCCGGCTTCGTCAAGCGCTTTACGGCCAAGCACGGAATACTGCACGGCGCGGCAGTTTTCGCAGTTCTTGGCAAGGCACATCGAAACTTCGGTTTGCGGAACGTTCGGGTGTTCTTCGAGCCACTTGAGGCATTCGCCGATGTTGATTTGGCAGGGGAAGCAGATGTCGTTGTGCACGTACTTCTTGCCGAGTTCAATAGCGCGTTTGTCTGCAACCGGGAGGTAATCCGAGAGGTAGCCCTTGCCCTGGATGTAGGAACTCGCGAGAATGGCAAAAGCGGGCGAGAGGTTCGGCGTCAAGATGATGCGCTTTGTCTTGTCGCTTGCCAAGAACGGTGTGTGGAATTGCGGTTCGTTTGAAGGCGGCTTATCGGGCAAGTTTGCTGCACGGCGGGCCTTCACGGTTTCGATAAAGCTCTTGATGCGGATGCCCACCGGGCCGCGGGCGTCGCCTTCGTCGAGCTTGAGCATGAGCATTTCTTTGTTGGAATCGCGGTGCATCATGCGCATCATTTCGTCGGTCAACACGGCGTCGTGACCGCAACCAAAGCTCACAATCTGTGCAAGTTCCACGTTCGGGTCTCTCGACGCAATCATCGTGGCGCCCAGCATACGCAAGTGGAATGTATTTTTCATTTCCATGCGGGTGTGGCTCGGAACGTCCTGGTCATACACGCCCGGGAGCGATTCTGTTGTCAGAACCGGGATGCCCATCGCCGTGAAATGGCTTGCGATGTTGTGGTTGATGAGCATGTCGGCGTGGTAGGGACGGCCCGCAATCACGACGGCAAAACTGTCTTTTGCCTTCACGTCGTCGAGAATCTTCTGGCCTTCTTCGAGGAGCGTGGTGCGGTAATTATTAAGAGCCTTTTCGCCTTCGGTCACGGCTTTGTCCAAAGTCTTTCTGTCGATGTTCCAGTTGTCGTGGAACCAGTCGATGGTCTGACTTCGGCGGAGTTTCGTGTTTGCCCAGTGGAAAATCGGCTGGTCCATCGGGACGCCGTAATTCTTTTCGGGTTCGTCCGTATTCTGGCAAATGTTCGGATAACCTTGTACGACAGGGCAGACCGTCGTGGCATTAAACTTGGTGTGGTCGCTGGGGAGCGAAATCATCATCGGGAAGAAAATGCGATCGACTTTCTTGTCGATGAGACTGAGCACATGGCCGTGGACGAGCTTGGCGGGGAAGCAGACTGTATCTGACGGCACGCTGTGGAGCCCGGCTTCGAACATCTTGTAGTCGCTCTGGCGGCTCACGACGACCGTATAGCCGAGAGATGTGAAGAACGCTTTCCAGTAGGGGAGGCTGTTCCAGAATTCGAGGACGCGCGGGATGCCGATGGTCTTTCCGTTCTGCGGCAAGAGAATTTGCGGGGCGTAGTCCTTGACCAGGAGCTGGTTCGTGCGCTTGATCATGTCCGGCACGGACTGCATTTTCTTGTTGATTTCGGCAATGAGCTTCTTGGTGGCCGGATCGTTCGGGTCGGCGGTGACTTCCCCGCGTTCGCAGCGGTTGCCTGTGACAAAGCTCTGGCCATCGCTAAAGGTGACGATGGTGCGGGAGCAGTGGTTGGTGCAGTACTGGCAAAGCTGTCCCGGCTGGTTGTGCCAGCTGAAGGTGCGCATCGCTTCGAGGCCGATAAACTTGCTTTTGAGTTCTGGGTCGGTCTTGCGCTTTTCTTCCATGAACTTCTTCGTAAGGAGCGCGATACCGATAGCGCCCATTTCGCCCGGGCGTTCCGGACGGATGGCCTTGAGGCCCGTATATTGTTCGAAGGCGCGGAGAACGGCGTTATTCTTGAACGTACCGCCCTGCACCACGACCTTCTTGCCGAGCGTGTTCAGGTTGCGGATGCGGATGACCTTCGTAAAGACGTTGTTGATGATGGAGCGGCAGATACCCGCGATGATGTCTTCGGGCTGCTTGCCGTCGCGCTGTTCCGTGATGATGGAACTGTTCATGAACACGGTGCAGCGGCTTCCGAGCTGGGACGGACTCTTGGAATTGAACGCCATGTCCGCAATCTTTTCCATCGGGATGCCGAGGCTGCGGGCGTAGGTTTCGATGAACGAACCGCAACCCGAGGAGCAGGCCTCGTTCAGGATGATGCCGGTGACGACACCGTCTTGCACGGAGATGGCCTTCATGTCCTGACCGCCGATGTCGAGGATGAAGCTCACGTCGGGGCAGAGGCGTTGGGCCGCGTTCGCGTGGGCGACCGTTTCTACCGTGTGGTAGTCGGCGTGGACGGCCTTCGCGAAAAGTTGTTCTCCGTAACCGGTTGTACCTACGCCCAAGATGTTGAGCTTGACGCCGTATTCTTCGTAGCGGTCGGCGAGGTCCACCATGGCACGCTTCAACACGGCTAACGGTTCACCGTCGTTGCTGGCATAGAATCCGTCTATAACCTTTTCGTTTTCGTCGAGGAGCACGAACTTTGTGGTTGTAGAACCGGCGTCAATGCCCAAGTAGGCGTTGATGGTCGAACCGGAAGGCGGCTGCGGATAATGGTTATCCGCCATCTTGTGTTCTTCGAGGAACAGCTTGTATTCGGCTTCGTTCTTGAAGAAAAGATCGGAAGCGGCCTTGGCCTTGTTTTCGGCCTGGCGGATTTCGTTGAAGTGCACGAGCGCGTCGAGGGAGCCTTCTTCGCGGTACATGCATTCTTGGTTTGCGAACATGGAACCGTTAGCGAGTGCGGCGCCCATGGCGACGAGCACTTCGGAATGTTCCGGGACAATCGCCTGTTCGTCAGAGATGCCCAAGCGTTCCTTGAATGCGCGAACGAGAGTCGGGTTGAACGTCAACGGGCCACCTTCGAAAATGACAGGCGGCTTGATTTCCATGCCCTGGGCGAGACCACCGATGGTCTGCTTGGCGATGGCGTGGAAACTGGAAAGCGCGATATCTTCCTTGGCGATGCCGTTGTTGAGCATCGGCTGGATGTCCGTCTTGGCGAACACACCGCAACGGCCCGAAATTTCATAAACCTTCTGGCCACGCTTGGCGTAGCTTTCGAATACTTCAGTCTTGATGCGGAGGAGTTCCGCCACCTGGTCGATAAATGCACCCGTACCGCCAGCGCAAACACCGTTCATGCGCATGTCGGAGGCGATGAGCTTACCGGTGGTCTTGTCTTTTTCGAAGAAGACAACTTTGGCATCTTGGCCGCCGAGTTCTATGGCGACTCTGGATTCGGGATAAGTGGCACGTACGGCAAGTGCGTTTGCGACTACTTCTTGTACAAAAAAGGCGTGCGTAGCTTCGGCAAACGGCTGACCGCCGCTACCGCAGAAAGCGACCCTGAAGTTCTTGCCCGGGAAAAGTGCGTGCGCCTCGCGCAACACCTCATGGACTTTTTGCGCCTGCATGGCATTGTGGCGCTGATAAGTATAATGCAAAAGCTTAGATGTCTCGGGATCGACTACAGCAATTTTCACGGTGGTGGAGCCAACATCGACCCCAACCCATAAATCGTTCAATGAAGTATTCATAGTGTGCCAAATTTAGCTTTTTTTCATTTTTTGAAAATGTTTTTGGGCGCTTATGGCGACAAAATGCACAATTTGAGGGATTTTAGGTAATTGCTCGCATGTGCAGATTGTTGTAGGGCGCCACGCAAAGCAAAAAGAGGCCCAACGGCCTCTTTTTATACGCACTTCAGGGTGGACTCTCTGTTATTTGATAGAAAGTGCCTTGGCAACGCCGTCTTCCGAAACGCCTATCGAACGAAGATACTCCGCAATTTTCTTGTCGCGTGCTGCGTTTGCAACTTCGTTTTTCGCACGTTCGTCGGCAGCACCTTTAGCTTCTGCTTTAAGCCAAATTTCGGCTTCGATTGCTTCGTCAGCGTGTTTATCGAACATATGTTTTCACCTTTCTAAAAACTTTCACCGAATTGCAGTCCAATTCTGAGTAGCGAAACAGCCCCGCTTAGTGAAATTGCTACGCTGAAGCGGGGCGAAAAGAAGTTCATTTCTCTACGTGACGATTTTGTCGAAGGGCTTCAAGCTCGGATTGTATTTCAGTAATCAACGATTCAGAAAGACCCTTGGCTCGCAGAACGGCTTCTGTATCGACTTTATTTTCTGCACGTTCCTGTTCTCGTCCTTTAGCTTCTGCTTTGAGCCAAATTTCGGCTTCGATTGCTTCGTCAGCGTGTTTGTCGAACATATGTTCCTCCAAGGCTTTAAGCAGTTCAGGGCTTATGCGGCTTACGCGCAAACGGTTGAGCGCGTCCCTAAAGATCGGGTCCTTCGATTCGGGAACTTCAAGCGGCCCCTGCGACAAGAGTTTCAGCCAGTAGTCCTCGCGTGAACTGACGTTCTTGCGAATCCTCTTAAAGTTCGGTAAGTCGATTATAATATATCTATTTTTACTGAAAATGGGAAGAGCCCGATGTGTTGAGTCGCTGTGGTGAACCTCGTCCTCGCTATAGACCGCCCAGGTATCCTTAAAAATTTCCTTTGACTTGAGAATCGAGAAATTACAAAGCCAAATGGATATCGTTTCAGGAAGCTCATAGAAATGGACCTTACGCTCCTTTTCGTCCATCAATTTAAAATACATCGAGCGGTTATACTCGTACTTGCCTCGTAACGTTTGATAGGAATTGTAGAGTTGGAGACGGTCAAGAAAGAATGGATGGCTCCTATTTTGCAACTCAATATTAAAATAACGGTTATCCTTGGTGGTTACCCACACGTCAAGTCTTGCGGAATCATCTTCCGGCATGAAAACGTCAATGGGCTTTTCGAATTCGTAGTCGAGATCAATGATTTCATGGTCGTGGTCAAGCCCAAGCAAGCAGTTGAGCATATCGCGTATGGTGTCCTTGTCGTCCATCAGCACACGGAACGTTTCACTGTAATACGGGAGTAGGAATTCTTCTCCCTGTGCGTTCGTGACGATGTAGTAGGCCTTCTTTTCTGAAGTCGTATTATTTCCGGTCATTTACATTCCTTTAGGGGATGGTTATAATTTGGTCCCTATACTATTAACACGCTTCAGCAAGCCATTTGTCCTAAGAATTCTTTGTAAAATATTTTTAGGCAGGAGCGGGGCATGCGCTGACAATGTCATTTGCCCCTCTTATTTGAAAGAAGGTGATGCTCATTCCGATTGGAGGTATATTTCCTACGATTACATCTCTTCCAATTATTATGATGGTTGTTCCAGCGGTTTCCGCCTAATCCGCAACATCGGCAATAACGCCAAGTGGAGCGAAATTAAAACAGTTGACAATGAGTAGCAACTAGTAACACCACAACAAAATTCTATCTTATCTCTCGTGAATAAGAAATACATTATCCCTGTCGTTATTTTTTCGATTTTGTTGTTGCTCCCGTTCGGCGTGCAGGTTGCTGCCGACCTGCGTGGCGAAAAGCGCTTCCAGCCATTTGATATTTTCAAGGATGTGGTCTATACTCCGATTGTGCGCGAAAAAAAGGTCGCTGCGGCTGCGGACTCGCTCGATGTGAAGTGGCGTGCGGCGCGTGAGGCTATTGCTGCGGGTGCTGAGGTGGCCGATGCTTTGGAACCTGTGACGTCTTCGCTTTCGGACTTGGAGGCGGCGGTGCTTTCGGTGAATACGTATGCCGAACTTGATACTTCTGAAGCTCGATACAAGAGCCTCAAGTTGGCCGATACGCTCCTCTCGAAGCTGGAGGACGAACCGGAATCTTTCCCGCAGGCGGATTCTTGCATCAAGGCTCTCGTGGCGGATCTTGGTCATGTGTCGCTGTGGCGCGCGTTCTTGGACGTGAAGCATTACGGCGTATGGACGAGCCGCTATTTGCGTGCTTTTGAAAATAAGATTGATGACGAGAGCGCTATTGTGCTCTCGTTGCGTCCGAAGTACCAGCTTGCGGTTTGGAACATCTTTAGCGATCCGGGCGAGAAGGTGGTGCTCGGTGCTGCTGGCGATTGCATCGGTGCGGGCTGTGGGCGCGATACCGCTGCGGCTTCCGACCGTTGGCTTTTCTACCGCCAGGATGTGGAATTCCTGGTGCAGCCGTCGCCGCTGGATGTGCGCAGTGCAAAGCTCGACAATCCGGTGAAGGCGATTGAACGGTTCCGCGACCAGCTCAAGGCGAAGGGCGTGGAACTCTTGGTGGTGATTACGCCGGGCAAGCCGAGCATCTATCCGGAACGATTGACGGGCAAGAATTCGGATGCCGCCGGGAATGCTGGTGCTGCGGAAAATGGAAATGCCGCCGGAACTGCCGCGGGTGAAAGTGCCGCCGGGCTCCAATCGCATGGCAAGAAAATATTGGATTCGCTCACGCGTGCTGGTTTTAACACGGTGGATTTATATACGCCGCTTTTGGCCGCAAAGTCCCGCGATTCCGAAGAAGGTCCGCTTTACTTGAACGACGACACGCACTGGACCCCGCGCGGGGCGGAAATTGCGGCTGACGTGATTGCGAAGAAGGTCCGCGAAATGGTGGATGCAGGAACTGTTAAATTCCGCGGAAAGGATGAAGTGCGCTACATTGCCGCCGATTCCGTTGCAAATCAATGCATGTCTTTAGTCATGGACAATTCTTCGAGCTTTGTAGCGAAGGATTCCGTTGCAGATCGCATGGGTGACGTGGGCGAGATGAGCGGCCTCAATAAGTTTGGTGTGTTCAAAGTGCAGAAGGTGACGGGGCATGTCGTGATGCAACAGAATATCAAGATACGAGATGAGGAACTTCCTGAAGATACCGTATGCATTGATTCTGCATATAAAGAATGTATGAATCGGAAAAAGGCTGATAGAAAGGATGGTGAAACGACGGATGTTTTTTGCCTTTTGACGAGCCAAACTGCTTGTGCGCTTAAAGCTATTAAGTACGACACCACAATCACTCCATTCAAAGATGATTTCCGCAAGTCCGAAATCTTGATTCTCGGCGACAGCTTCAGCCGCATTTACCAGACCGATTCGCCGGTGAACGCCGGATGGATTGCGCACTTCGCGAAGAACATGAATCGCTCGGTCGCATCCATCGTAAGCGATGGCGGCGCCTCGACGCTTGTGCGGGAAAAGCTTGCCCGCAAGGCGAGCGTGCTCAAGGGCAAAAAGCTCCTCATCTGGGAATTCGTCGAACGCGACCTCCGCTTCGGCGCCGAAGGCTGGAAGGACGTAGAATTTTAGAGGAAAGACGAAAGAATGTGAAATTCTAATGCTTTGGTCATCCTGACACCGTAGGTGGAAGGATCCAGTAAAGCACACTGGATTCTTCGCCATCAAATGGCTCAGAATGACGTTTTAAAAATCTAACCCCTAACCACTAACCACTGTTTACTAACCACTAAAAAATTATGCCAAGACATGGAACCCCGACGCCGGGACAGGCGATTCTCGAAGGAATTGAATGGCTTAAAATCGACAAGCCGGAATTTGCACGCAGGGTGGGCGTTTCTGTAGAAATGCTCGACCAGCTGATTGCGGGTGAAATCAGCATCTCGACCGAAATGGCAAATGCGCTTGAATCCGTGACCGGGAGCCCCGCCGCCTACTGGAAAATGCTCGAACGCAAAAGCAAGGCTGCGAAATAAAGAATGTATCAGCCGACCCCGGCATCCCGGAATAAATCCGGGACAGGCTCTGGCCGGGGTGACAATTCGCATGACGTCATGCGGTATCGCCTTTGTGCATCGTCATTCCGAAGGGCGTAGCCCTGAGGAATCCAGTCCATTCTTGAGCGGATCAATCACTGGATCCTTCACTACGTTCAGGATGACATTTCGCGCTGTCATTCCCGGCTTGACCGGGAATCTCCATACTCTATTTTTGTATACTTGACTTGTAAATAATTAAAATTTTGATTTTGCGATATGAATATTAAAGATGCAGTCTATTTCATGTGCGACCTCGCCAAAGGCGAAGCCGAACAGTTCGATGTTATCGCTTCCAATGCGCATTCCGAAGGGCTTTCTGTTTTCCAGGGACAGGTGCAGAATACGGAAATATCGGATTCCGTCGGGCTTGGTGTCCGCGTCATCAAGGACGGACGCCCGGGTTATGCGCACACGGAACGCCTCACCGACGACGCTCTCCGCCAGACGCTCAAGGACGCTCTTTGCCACACGCAGTGGACCGAAAAAATCGACATTACGCTTCCCAAGGCGGTAGAACTCCCGAAGGGTGAACCGAACTACAATCCGGCGTTGGAATCGTTGGACCTTTCGACGATGAAGAACTTCTGCATCGAACTCGAAAAGGCGACGTTTGCGAAGTCCAAGGAAATCGAGAACATCCCGTATCTCGGTGGCGATATCGAAAAAGAGTATTCAATCGTTGCAAATAATACGGGGCTTTTTTACGAGGCTCGTTCGAACTGTGCCTCTGCTGGTGCCGGAGCCGTGGCAAGCCGGGGTGGCATCAAGAAACTTGGCAACTTTGTAAAGAACGGCCGCGACTGGAACGCTTTCACGGTCGAAGAAATCGCAAGCAAAACCGCCGAATACGCCACGGAACTCTTTGGCGCCCAGAAAATCGAAGGCGGAAAGATTCCTGTCATCCTTTCGGAACGCATCTCGGCACGCTTCCTTGGCATGTACAACCAGCCGTTCTTCGCCGAAACCATGCAGAAAGGCCAGTCCCGACTTGATGGCAAGGAAGGCGAAAAGATTGCAAGCGACGTGTTCTCTCTCTGGAACGACCCGGTCGGCGAAATGTTCGAACACAAGTTCTACTTCGACTCCGAAGGTTGCGCGACAAGGCGAGTCAAGGTGGTCGAAAACGGAGTCTTCAATTCTGCCCTTTACAACCTTGAAACGGCGTCCAAGGCCAAACGCGAAACGACCGGCAGTGGAGCCCGCAGCTTTGGCAGCAAGATGTCCACGAGCTTCTACAACATGCTTGTGCCGCCGGGAACGATGACGACCGAGGAACTTCTAAAGCTTTTCCCGAAGTGCTTGCTCGTCGTGCGTCTGGAAGGTAATTCCGGCTGTAATCCTGTGAGCGGCGAACTCAGCATCGGAGCTCACGGCTTCTGGTGCGAAAATGGTTCAATCCAGCATCCGGTTGATGGCGTGACGCTTAGCGGGAACTTCTTCGACATCCTCAAGAACATCGTGGCAGTCGGTAACGAGTACCGCGATCCGTTCGCTATGTACAAGGTTCCTGCCCTTGCTGTTAGCGAATTGAGCGTGAGCGCTTAATTTCGCTGCATTTTATCCTCATTTTGCATAAAAAGAATGCTGCAAGAATCATGAATCAGGGGATGAGTCCTTTTTCAGGTCCGTGCAGCATTATGTTTGAGGTGTATTGTATTCTGTTTTAAAACTAAAACATTTTCTCACAATATAATTCGGATAAGGTCTATTTGGCAATAACCTAATGGAAATTTTTTATGAAAAATTTTTTTTAGGTATTTTGCATAAAATTTGAAATAAAATCGCTTGTTCTGAATTTTTTTGTTAACAATGTGTATATAAACTCTATTTTCTAAGACAAAATAGAAAAATTTATTTTACAATTTGCTAAAAGTGTGACTTGTAATTATATTCCGCTCAAACTGTAAATTCTATTAAGGGTAAGAATACATATAAATATGTATGTATAAATGTGTTGGGATGCAAAACACTAAAGTTGTAGATGTATCGCTTTGTCATGAATACTTTAATGGGAGCGCGTGTGGTCTAAAGGTTATCCCGTCGAGCAAGACTGCGGAAATCCTAAAAAACGAGCACTCCCAGTGTCGTATTTACGACGGAAAAGTGAAGCTTATTGCGCCTTTGGATGCCTTTAGGTGTGAATCGGTATTGTTTTTTTATGTCAAAGCGTCTATTGCTGAGGTCTGGAATGTGACCTGTTTTGACGGCATTGCGTACGACAAGTTTCCGGTGGTCGTTGTTTCAGAAAACGGAAATGTTGCCTTTGTGGGGCGTGACAAACGGTCCGTCCCCAATCTCGACCGCATGTTCGGCGTGATTTTCGGCCTTGAAATCCACGTGGGACCATCGAGAAAATTCGAATGTACGGTTACGATTCCGACAAAAAAAATGAGGTGGGGCTATTGCTTTTCTGGTTCGTATGCCGAGCGGAATTTGCAAATAAACGATTCTCTAAAGGCCGATGACCCGGTGCAGTTTGACTGCGTGGAAAAAACGTCGCATTTTTCGCTTTACGTGTCGCGGCGCGAAATCCCGATTGTGAGCGGGGCGCCTCCGCGGTTTCAACTGCTGGATTCCGCTACGTCCAAAGTGCTTATCAAGAAACTCCCGAACGCGAATGCCAAGTCTTTTATCAAGGCTCGACTGGACGACGGGACTCGGACGATTGTCGCGGAATGTTTAGTCGATCCTTAAACGTTGTTTGATAAATTTTATTTACATTTTTATTGCGTGCAATATCGTATCTTTTAGACGGCGTGTAACAATAGCGTTGCACCAAGAAGGAGCTTATGGCTAATTTAAAAATGTTCATCGACAAGATGACGAACCGAAAAAATTTCCAGCAGGATAGGGATTCCATTACTGTCGATTCCATTGAAATTGATTTCCCGCTTGTATTTGAAGGCAACGGCAAGATGTATTTTTGCAAGCTGGACCGTTACGTGTATGTCAAGGGCGCTCGCTACACCAAGGCCGATAAGAAAATCCGTGACTTTATGCTGACAGTGCGTTTCAGGAGAGGCTTTATGTCTGACGGGGCGTCTGCTCCGGCTTTTGCAAAGGCCTTTATCCCCGATGTCAAGAAGGGCGACGATGTCTATAATGCGGCTCCGTTTATCCATGACGGACTGTATATGCTTGCCGGCCAGACGGATGGCTGCAAGTTGAGCCGCGAAGAATGCGACGATATTTTGCGCGGAATCTGGAGAATTGCGGGCATGAACCGCCTTGTTGCCGGAGCCTCCGATCTCGGTATCCAGGTCTTTGCAGGGTCATCGGAGCATTGGGGTAACGACGGTAACGACTGCCGACACCTGTTCGAAGCGAAGTTCGAATACCGTTAAAATAAATTTGATTCTTTAACGATGCCAATAGCGCCATCTTGAACGGATGACGCTTGTTTTTGCATGTTTTTCTGCTTTTAGAATGAACGTTGGTGGCTTTTTTTATTTATCTTAACTGATGTAAGAAAGAGGAAAGTTTTTTGGGTATGAGAAAGTATGCTTTGAAGAATTGGTTAAGAATGGCCCTGAATGAGAGCAAGGGATTTTTTGTGCGTTCGAAAAGCGTGTTCCTGCTTATTCTGATCGGGCTGCTTTTGAACGTCATTCCGGCAAAGATTGCTCTCGCTCTTGATTTGCCGCTTTTTCTGGACTGTATCGGAACCGTAGTTACCGCCATGCTGGGTGGGTACCTGCCTGCCATTGTTGTTGGCTTCGGCGTGAATGTCATCAACGGAATTTCTGAGCCGGTATCCATGTACTATGGCGTGTTGAGCGTGCTTATCGCGATTACGGCTACGTTCTTTTTCCGGTGGGGATTTTTCAAGAAAGCGTGGAAACTGATTGTTGTCATCTTTGCATTTGCGCTTATTGGCGGCGGTCTCGGCTCTGTATTTACATACGCCATTTATGGATTCAATTTTGGAGAGGGTATCTCGGCGCCTTTTTCTATTGCGTTCCACGATGTCATGCATTGGGGACGTTTTACATCGCAACTCCTTGCTGACTTTGTCCTTGATGTTTTTGACAAAAGCGTAGTTGTCGTGGCCGCAACCTTGATTTTCCACTATGTCCCCAAAGAAATTAAAGAAAAACTGAAAAAGATTTATAACGACCCTAGCAGCAATGCCATGAATAGAATGGTCAGGTATTCCCTGTTGAATAAAGTCATAGTCATTGTGATGGTTGCCGAAATTCTGTTAGGTAGCCTTGCTAGTGTTATCGGATTTTTCCTTTATCGCAACAATTCCATCAACAACTTTATAAGTATCGGTAAAGGCGTGACCGAGGCCGCATCGGTTGCAATCGATGCTGAAAAAGTAGATGACTATATCACAAGAGGCTTTGAAGTTGAAGGGTACCAGAAAGTAAGGAGCATGCTTGAACGCATTCGCGCCAGTTTTCCGCAGACAAGGTTCCTTTATGTCTATCGGATAGAAAAGGATGGCTGCCATGTCGTATTCGATTTGGACGTAGATGGGGAACCTGGCAGTGAACCCGGTTCCATAGTGGCTTTTGACGAATCCTTCATTTCATATTTGCCGAAACTCTTGGAAGGTGAAGAAATCGAGCCGATTGTTTCGGACGACCAGTATGGTTGGCTTTTGACCGTTTATCGTCCTGTTCGCAATGCTGCAGGAAAGACAGTTGCGTATGTCGCGGCAGATATTTCTATGGAGTCGATTGTTCAAGACGAGGCGATGTTCTTCATCAAGCTGCTTTCGCTGTTCTTCGGCCTTTCGATTATTATCATGAGTATCGTCATTGAGGTGATGAAACGCGGTGTCGTGATACCTGTGAATAAGATGTCCCTGGCTGCGTACAAGTATTCTTTGGATATAGGCCTTGCAAGCGGAGTCGATTTTGAAACAGAAAGCGTTGACCTCGACGGTATCCAGAATTCTGCAATCCGTATCGGAAAAATCGGGATAAACTCAAATGACGAAATCGGCATGCTGTACGATTCCTTTAATGGCATGGCCCAGAGTTCGTTCGAGTTTATCAAGCAGGTGCAGGACCAAAACGACCGCATCCGCCGCATGCAAGAACTCATTATTATGGAATTCGCCGAGATGGTCGAAGCGCGTGACAAAAGCACGGGCGACCACATCAAGAAAACAGCTGAATATGTGGAAGCGATTGCGAAGGAACTCCAAGCCGAAGGCAAGTTCAAGGGTGTCCTTACCGATGCCTACATCCATAAGCTTAAACGCGCGGCCCCGCTCCACGATATCGGAAAGATTGCCGTGTCGGACTTGATTCTGAACAAGAATGGCAAGCTTACGGACGAAGAATTCGCCATCATGAAGAGCCATACGACCGAAGGCGGAAAAATCCTCAGGAAGATTGTTGCGGATGCCGGTGATACGTTCGATACCAATTACCTGAATGAGTCCATCGAAATGGCGTGCTTCCACCACGAAAAATGGGATGGCTCTGGATACCCGACTCACATCAAGGGTGACGAAATACCGCTTTCCGCACGAATCATGGCGGTGGCGGACGTGTTCGACGCCTTGATTGCGGAGAGAGTTTATAAGAAACCCTTTAGTTACGAGAAGGCGATGTCCATCATCACCGAGGGCGCTGGCAAACATTTCGACCCGGATGTGGTCGAGGCGTTTACGAGGATTTCGGAAAAGCTCTATCTTGCGAGGACGAAAATTTCACCGCAGCCAGAAGCGGGGGAGACCGAGCCGAAAGCGTAAGAGGTTTCTTTTCATGAAATGAGACCTGTCATCCCCGCGAAAGCGGGGATCTCCTTTTTTACTATATTCC
This sequence comes from Fibrobacter sp., assembly GCA_017520105.1. The sequence continues at coordinate 8,285 of JAFWRL010000299.1, read as the reverse complement.
GTGGCAAACACTTTTACCGGACTTTTACATGATTACTGGCGAAATCAAGAACCGCATCGATTCTATCTGGGACACATTCTGGACGGGCGGCATCACCAACTCCATCACCATCTTGGAGCAGATGACCTACCTCTTCTTTATGAAGATGCTGGACGATGCCCAGAAAAAGAAGGAAGCGGCGGCGAACGCCATGGGCGTGAAGGTCAAGGACCCGGTCTTCAAGGCGGGCAAGTGGCACAACCCTGATTTCGACCGCGATGTCCCTTACAGCAGCCTGCGCTGGAGCGTGTTCAAGAACATGGAATCCGAGGCGATGTACGCGACGGTTTCCCGCGACGTATTCGTGTTCATCAAGACTCTGAACGACGGCAAAGAGAGCGCATACAGCCGCTTTATGAACAATGCGACGTTCATGATTCAGAGTGCGCGCACGCTCACGAAAATCGTGGAAGGTATTGACGGGCTCGACATGAACAACCGCGACACCATGGGCGATGTCTATGAATACATCTTGGGCAAGATGGCGGCCAGCGGCACCAACGGGCAGTTCCGTACCCCGCGCCACATTATCCGCATGATGGTAGATATGATGCAGCCCACCCTGAAGGATACCGTTTGCGATCCGGCGATGGGTTCGGCGGGGTTTATCGTGGAGGCGGCGAAGTTTGTGCAGGAGCACCACAAGAAGGAACTCCTCAAGAAGGAAAATTCGGACCATTACCGCGGCGAGATGTTCCATGGGTTCGATACCGACCAGACGATGTTGCGCATCGGGGCGATGAACCTGATGCTGCATGGCGTCGATAACCCCGAAATTGCCTACCGCGACAGCCTGAGTTCCGAAAACACCGACGAAAACCTTTATACGCTTTGCCTTGCGAACCCGCCGTTTGCGGGTAGCCTCGACTACGAGGTGGTAAGCAAGAACGTGCTTGCCATTACCAAGACCAAGAAGACGGAACTCTTGTTCCTCGCGCTGTTCGTACGCATGCTCAGGCCGGGCGGCCGTTGTGCATCTATTGTGCCCGACGGCGTGCTCTTTGGAAACAGTACGGGCCACAAGGCTATCCGCAAGGAACTTATCGAGAACCAGCGCTTGCAGGCGGTTATCAGCATGCCGAGCGGCGTGTTCCAGCCGTATAGCGGCGTTTCGACGGCGATTCTCGTGTTTACCAAGACAAACGCGGGCGGCACCGACAAGGTTTGGTTCTACGATATGAATGCGGACGGATTCACGCTGGACCAGAAGCGCACCGAATGCAAGGAAAACGACATTCCCGACATAGTCGCGCGCTGGAAGAACCTCGCTGCCGAAGAAAACCGCACCCGCAAGGAACAGTCGTTCTTTGTGCCGGTAGAAGAAATCGTCGCGAACGATTACGATCTCAGCATCAACAAGTACAAGGAAGTGGAAAAAGTCAAGGTCGAATACGAAAATCCCAAGACCGTCTTTAAGCGCATCGCAAAACTCCAAGACGAAATCAACGCGGCAATGGAAGAGTTGGGCCGTGTCATCCTGAGCGAAGTGCGAAGCACGAAGTCGAAGGATCTGTAAATTAGATGAGAGACGAAAGACGAGAGAGGTGTCATCCTGACCCTGTAAGGGGAAGGATCCAGTGAAGTCTTGCGTTTCATTTAACCAGAAAACCACGCCCCCTTGCGCATGATACCGGAATGAACTATTTTCCTAGTAAGATGAAAAAGAATACGACATTTAAGGACGAATCGCAAAACACCGAGTACAAAGAAACTTGGCGTGACGATTATTTGAAGTGGGTATGCGGTTTTGCGAACGCACAGGGCGGGCGAATCTATATCGGCATAGACGATAACAAAAAAGTTGTTGGAGTAAAAGGCTCTAAGCAGCTTATGGAGGATTTGCCTAACAAGGTTTCCATGAGCATGGGAATCCTTGTTGATGTTAATTTGCATAAAAAGAATTCTCTTGAATACCTCTCTATAGATGTAAAGCCTTCCTCGGCCCCTATTGGATACAAGGGAAAATTCTATTATCGTTCGGGTAGCACGAATCAGTTGTTGAACGGCATTGCCCTGGAAAATTTTTTGTTGGCGAAATATAACCATACATGGGATTCTCTCCCCATACCGGGCACATCTATTGAGGACATTGACAACGAATCCGTCGAATACTTTGTGAACCGTGGCATTCGTCTTGGACGTTTGCCGTCAAGTATCCTTGGCGTTCCTGCCGAACAGATTTTAAAAAATCTGAATTTGATTTCCAAGGACGGGACATTGACCAATGCTGCGATGCTGCTTTTTGGGCGTAATCCGCAGGCGTATTTTGTCGGTGCCATTTTTCGCATTGGTCGTTTTCGCGATGATGAGGCCGACATCCTTTTTCAAGATGAAATTGCTGGCAACTTGATTCACATGCCCGATACGGTCATGGATTACCTCAAGGGGAAATACCTCAAGTCTTATATTCATTTTGAAGGCTTGCAGCGTATTGAAAAATTGGAAATTCCGGAAGATGGCTTGCGTGAAATTTTGTGCAATGCAATCGTTCACAAGGACTATCGAGGCGTTCACACGCAGATGAAGGTGTATGACGACCATATCCGTCTATGGAACGAAGGCGGGCTCATTGACGGAATGACCGTAGAATCTTTGCGAAAGGAACATAACTCTAGGCCGCGGAACAAATTGATTGCCCAAGTTTTTTACCTTGCGGGCTTTATCGAAACATGGGGTCGCGGCATTTGGAAAGTAGATAAAGCTTTTGCCTCTGAATCGTTGCCCGTACCTGAATATGAAGAAAATTCCGGGGGTGTAGTCGTTGTTGTGCCGAGAAACGCTCAGACTGAAACGGTTAACAAGACTGATGGCCCTGCAAATGGACCTATAAACGGCCAGAAAGTTCAAAAGTGGCCAGAAAAGTGGCCAGAAAAGTGGCCAGAAAAGTGGCCAGAAAAATGTCAGTTGGTATTAGATGCCATTGGTGCTAAAGCAAGTGTGACTATAGCCGACTTGGAAAAACTATTGCATGTGGGGCATACAACGGTGAAGAAAATGCTTGCTGAAATGCAAAAGGAAGGTTTTATTGTTCGTGTTGGCGCTGATAAAGGCGGCCATTGGAAAATTGTTGAGAAATGAAGAATAAACGGTGCCACACGGATTGGTTCACACCTAACGGTGTTCACGGATGTCTAATTTAATAATGGCGAAGGACGTTAGTCCTGAGCAAATCCGTGTGACGTTTTATAGATTTTAATTGTTGCATTATGGATGTTTATAATGAAGCGTAATTGGGAATACAAAAAACTTGGCGAAGTGTGTACCATTGAACGAGGTGGTTCTCCGAGACCTATTGAAAAGTTTATTACGGATGACCCCAATGGCTTGAATTGGATAAAAATAGGTGATGCTGTTGAAGGTTCAAAATATATCACATCTACAAAAGAAAAGATAAAACCGGAAGGCTTGAAAAAGACAAGACTTGTTCATAAAGGTGATTTTATCCTCTCGAATTCAATGAGCTTTGGACGACCATATATTCTTGATATAGATGGTTGCATTCATGACGGATGGCTTGTTATACATGATGAAAATAAAGTATTTGATAAAATATACCTGTATTATTTGTTGTCAAGTCCCAATATGTATTCTGAGTTTAAGCGGCTTGCTGTTGGAGGTGTCGTTAATAACTTAAATAGCCAATTGGTTCGTAATGTTTCTGTTGCAATTCCGCCGCTTGAGGAGCAATCCCGTATTGTTGTGGAGCTGGATTTGCTGACGGGTATTATCGACAAGCAGAATGCGCAGCTCAAGGAACTGGACAACCTCGCTCAGGCCATCTTCTACGACATGTTCGGCGACCCCATCGAAAACCCCAAAGGCTGGGAAGTCAAGAAACTCGAATCTTTAGGTGATTTAGGTAGAGGCGTTTCGAAACATAGACCAAGAAATGCGCCAGAGTTACTTGGTGGAACAATGCCTTTGATTCAAACGGGTGATGTGGCAAACGCTAATTATCTGATTCGTGATTATAACTCAACATATTCTGATTTAGGTGTAGCTCAAAGCAAAGTATGGCCGAAGGGAACTTTGTGTATAACGATTGCAGCAACAATAGGAAAGTGCGCAATCCTTGATTTTGAAGCGTGCTTTCCCGATAGTGTTGTTGGTTTTACTCCTAACATTTCTGTAGATCGAACATATATTTACTTTATTTTCTGTAATATGCAGAAAATGTTGGAAGACTTTGCTCCTGGTGTAGCACAAAAGAATATCAATCTAGCTATTCTTAATTCGCTGCTTATTCCCGTCCCGCCCCTTTCCCTCCAGCAATCCTTTGCCGAAAAAATCCAGTCCATCGAAAAGCAAAAGGAAACCATCCGCGCCTCCATCGCCGACACGCAAAAGCTCCTCGACTATACCATGGACAAATATTTCGGCTAAATTTTGCAAAAATCGGCATTTTTCTAATTATTTGTTTGGAAAACGTCCAAAAATTTAAAATTATTTGTTTGGAAAATTACAAAAATTGACTATATTTTTCTTTGGAAAATATCAAAAAGGAGTCTGGAGATGTATTTTGAGCGAAAAATAGACAGATTCTTGCTGGAATGGTCCAAACAAAAAGACCACAAGCCGCTACTGCTGCGTGGGGCACGCCAAGTGGGAAAATCCAGTTCGGTGGAGCATCTGGGCGAACATTTCGGAAATTGCGTCAGCATCAATTTCGAAAAGAATCCGGAATACAAAGAGGTGTTCTGCAAGAATCTAGACGTAAATAGAATCGTGTCGGAAATTTCCGCCATGAGTGCCAAGCCTATTGTTCCCGGCCAGACTCTCCTTTTTTTAGACGAGGTCCAGCTTTGTGCCGAAGCGATTATGTCGCTCCGTTTCTTCAAAGAAGACTTGCCTGATTTGCATGTGATTGCCGCCGGGTCGCTGTTGGAATTCGCCCTGCAGGAACTCCCGACCTTTGGCGTTGGCCGCATTCATTCTATGTTCATGCACCCCATGACTTTTGACGAGTTTGCGCTTGCAAACGGTTTTGACAAGCTTTTGGAAATTCGGAACGCGGCATCTTTTGCAAATCCGTTGCCGGCTCCAATTCACGGCAAGTTCGTGGAGCTTTTCAGGACTTACCTCATGGTTGGCGGAATGCCGGAAGCGGTTGCCAAATGGGTGGACAGCAGAGATTATCTGCAGTGTCAATCTATCCAAGACGATATCCTGATTTCGTACGAAGACGACTTTGCAAAATACAAGAAGAATGTTGACCCCGTGCTGCTTCGGTCCGCGTTCCGGAGTGCCGCGTTGCAGATTACAAAGAAATTCACATATGCCAAGGTGGGGCACGGCTACAGGACAGAAAAAATCCGTGAAGCCATGCAGTTGCTTACCCTTGCAGGTATTATCATTCCCGTAACGCATACTGCAGCAAACGGGCTCCCCTTGGGGAGCGAAGCGGATTCGTCTTATCAGAAGTACTTGCTTCTCGATTCCGGTTTGCAGCTGCGGCTAATGAATATGTCTCTTGGCGATATTTCAGAAACAGTCACTGCAATTCTTACTGCAAGTGCGGCAGATCTTGTGAACAAGGGGTCTTTGGCCGAGATGGTCGCGGGGCTTGAACTTTTGCGGAACAAAACTCCAAACATGCGTCATGAAATGTTCTACTGGACGCGGATGCAAAAGAATAGCCTGGCCGAGGTGGATTACATAGAAAGCCTTGGCGGGAAAGTCATGCCTATCGAGGTCAAGGCCGAGGTTCAAGGGGGAATGAAGAGTCTGTGGTCTATGATGCGCGAAAAAAAACTCACGAATGCCTACCGGCTTTCCCTGGAAAACTTTGGCCAGCTGGACTATTGCGATACCGAAGCCGAAAACGCAATCCGGCACGTTCAAATTTGCCCGCTCTATGCGATTTCGTTGATAAAATAGGCTTGGTTACACGAAAATCTTGAATTATATTATTTATATTGAAAACGATGGCTAAACCTGACGACATCGATGGAACGCCCGAGTCCGAGGCGGAAACCCGCCGGGTCCTGATTGACCGCATGCTCCGCGAAGCGGGGTGGACTGTGCTTACGGCCAAGGGGGTCGTGAAGCCTTCGAAGGCGTGTATCGAAGTCGAAGTGGAAGGGATGCCGAACGGGGAGGGTGTCGGTTTTGCCGATTACGTGCTTTTTGGTGCGGACGGGCTCCCGCTGGCTGTAATCGAGGCGAAAAAGACGACGGTTTCGCCAATAAAGGGCAAGCACCAGGCGGAACTTTATGCGGACTGCCTCGAAAAGCAATATGGCCGCCGCCCTGTAATCTATTACACCAACGGTTACGAGACGAACATTATCGACGGTCTTGGCTACCCGCCGAGGAGGCTCTATGCGTTCCATACCGAGGGCGACCTGGAACTCCTGATTCAGAAGCGGGGCCGCAAGGATATCAGCGACTTTAGCGTGAAGGGCTACATTACCGACCGCCATTACCAGAAGATGGCCATCAAGTCCGTGTGCGAATGGTTCAACGGCAAGCACCGCCGCAGTCTCCTGGTGATGGCAACTGGTACGGGCAAGACCCGCGTCGCGATTTCTACGGTAGATGTGCTCATGCGGAATGGCTGGGTCAAGAACGTGCTTTTCCTTGCCGACCGTACGTCGCTGGTGGGCCAGGCGAAGAAGAATTTTGCGAAGTTGCTGCCGAATACCCCTGTTGCCGTTTTGAGCGATTCCAGTGATGAAAACATTATTCGAGATAAAAACGGCGAAGTGGTCGAGGTCAATGCCCGAATCGTGTTCAGTACCTACCAGACGATGATCAACTGCGTCGATACCGAAAAGAAACCTTTCTCGGTGGGGCGATTCGACCTGATTATCATTGACGAGGCGCACCGTAGTATTTTCGGCAAGTTCGGCGCTATCTTCAACTATTTCGATAGCCTGCTGCTCGGGCTTACGGCGACTCCCCGCGACGAGGTGGACAAGAGCACCTACGATATTTTCGAGATGGAGAACGGCTGCCCGAATTACGCCTACGAACTCGACGATGCTGTGGCCGATGGCTTCCTGGTGAATTATCACGGGTTCAAGCGTGGCTCCATGATTCTGAAGGACGGAATCAAGTACAGCGACCTTTCGGATGAGGAAAGGGAACAGCTGGAGCAGGTGTGGGATTACGAAGAGACACTGCAGGAACTTGGCCCGGGTGCTGTGCCGCCGGAAGCGGGCGGGAATATCCGCGGGCGTGATATCGGTAGCGAGGAAATCTTCAAGTACATCTACAACGAAGGCACGGTGGATAACGTGCTGCAGGACCTGATGAAGAATGGACTGAAGGTCCAGAGCGGCGAACGTATCGGCAAGAGTATTATTTTCGCATACAACCACAAGCATGCCGAACTGATTGTAGAACGGTTCCACAAGCTTTATCCTGAATACGGCTCCGATTTTTGCGCGTTGATTGATAACTATGTGACCTATTCGCAGAGTTTGATTGATAAGTTCGAAGTTCGCGACGGGAACCCGCAGGTCGCCGTGTCTGTGGATATGCTGGATACGGGAATCGACGTGCCCGATGTATTGAACCTTGTGTTCTTCAAGCCTGTCAAGTCGAAAATTAAGTTCATGCAGATGATTGGCCGTGGCACGCGCCTTTCTGAAGATATCTACGGGGCGGGCAAGGACAAGGAATGTTTCTACATCTTTGACTGGTGCAGGAATTTTGAATACTTCGAGCAGAATCCGGACGGCAAGATTGTGCAGCAGAGCATGTCGCTGACGGAGCGCCTGTTCGCATTGCGTGCCGAGGTGGCGTTCTATCTGCAGCACCAGACGTACCAGGAAGATGAATTTGCGAAAAGCCTTCACGACGATTTGAAGGCTGGCCTAAAAGCACAGGTTGCTACGCTGTCGGATGCCCATATTTCGGTGCGGAACCGCTGGGCCGCCGTTTGCCATTTCAAGAGTGACGATGCGTGGGTGTGCTTGACTGCCTCCGATGTGCAGACCTTGAAATTCGATATTGCGCCGCTGTTGCCGCACAACACGCAAGACGAAAATGCCAAGAAGTTTGACGTGCTTGTCTTGGCGATAGAACTTGAATTCGTGAATAGCGAATACAATGCAAGCAAGCCTATTGCAAGTGTGTGCGGGCTTGCCGAACGCCTGCTCTCCAAGGCGACAATCCCGCAGGTGGTTGCCAAGATGGGGACCATCAAGGAAGTGCTGAACCAGACCTCGTGGGAAAACAGGAGCCTGCAGTGGCTCGAGAAGGTGCGCACCGAACTCCGCGACCTCATGAAGTTCCTGGTG
>JAFWRL010000298.1 GCA_017520105.1 Fibrobacter sp. | reverse complement strand
GTTCTCGACCCCTCGTCGTACTATTTGTACGCCTCGGGGTCTGCGGCTACTGAAACTCCGTACTTTAGTACGGGAAATGGGCTTTGCCCATTGTTCGTTGAAGGATGTCGCAATCCAATCTTGTCGAAAATTTATTTTCGTTTCAAGATTGTGATTGTGACCTTGCTCTGCTCGCTTATCCGGCTTTTTCGGATGTAGGCTAATCCGCGCAATACGGCGTTGTGTCATCCTGAGTGCGAAATCGCGAAGGCGAGGATCTTGACCTTGCTCTGCTCGCTTATCTGGTTTTTTTCGAACGAAAGAGGTTTGAGGTCGGGCTTCGCCCTTTGAGGCCCGTCATCCTGAGTGCGAAAGCGCGAAGGATCCAGAACGTTGTCATTCCTCTTCGAGGCTTGACTTGTTCGCCTCGAATCGAAACGCGCAAGCGCGTTTCTGCACCACTCGGCTCCCTTGTCATTCCGGCCTCTGTGCCGGAATCACCTTACACGAAACTCTTTTTACAAAGACTATCGCTAAGTCGGTAGTCTTTTTTGTATATATTAAAAATGTAAATGGTTTATTTTGAGGTTGATTCTATGCCTAACGAAAAAGTTTATGAAGATGCCGAAGTTCATGACATGAACGACATGGGTGGTTCTAGTCGCGAGGGAACTGGAACAAAAGATGTACAGAATAATGGCGTCCCCGTAGTTTGGAAGGCTCTTTCTGTGATTATCGCCATGATGGCTCTTGCTTATGATATTTCGCCGCTTGATTTATCTCCCGATGCGGTTCCTGTATTGGGCTGGCTTGACGATGTCGGTATCACCGTGATGGCTGCTCTCAATGCGTACCAGCAATTTGCGAAAGACCAAAATGCGATATCGGTTCGCCTGGCGAAATACGTCAAGTGGATGATGGTCGCTGTGATTGTGATTGCCGCCGCCGTAATCCTCGGTCTCATAGCCGCAATCGTAGCTCTTTTGACGCACTAGCTGCTGGATGGCTAAAACAAGTCGTCGCCTTTGACTTCGGCCTGCGCGATGCCGCTATACATGCTGCGCTTCAGACCGTAGGTGGTAATGAATACAAGATGCAGTGCTTTTTTTGTCTTTGTTTCCGTTCTGAAGATTTCCATCTTGTTTCGTAGTGCCAAGTCGTATTCTTTATCAATCGTAAATTCGGATTCCGAAAACTTCATTTCGCACAGGTCGATGATTCTGTCGCGGCGTTCGATGACCAAATCAATTTGCGCTCCGGGTTCTCCTTTGCTGGACCATGACGATCTTTCGGTAAGGACTCCTGCAATGCCTAGTTTGTCCTTGATTTTGTCGATGTGGTCCTTGCAAACTTGTTCAAAGGAATACCCGCACCACGCCCGCTTTGCCGGGTTGTCTAGCGTATTCTGCCAATAGTTCTCGTCTTTGCCGTTTTGGTCTTTCAAAAACCGGAAGTAGAAAAGCGTGTAGTAGTCGGCGAGCTGGTAAGTTGTCAGTTTCTTTTTGTTGCCGTAATAGTTGTAGGGGCGAATGAATCCCGAGTTGGAAAGGTTCTCGAGAATCTTCGTGAGAAGCCCGTTTTCAGGCAGTTTTGTCGCCGCCGAAATTTCCTTCTTGGTAAGGCCCTTGTTTTTCTGTGAGAGCGCTTCGACAACCTTAATATGTGCATCCGCATTTTTGAATAAAGTTGCATAAAGGTTGTTGAACTCGTTCCAGAGTTTTCCGTGCGACTTGAAAAAAAGTTCGTCGATGTTCTGCGCTAGAGATAATTCCTTTTGCAGATGGCTCAGGTAGAATGGGATTCCTCCCATGACCATGTAGAGCTGGATGATGTCGTAGCGGTTCCAGATGATGCCCTTGTCTTTCAGGAATTCTTCGGTTTCTTCTAAATTAAAGGGTTCGAGGAAAATGCGACCCGTGGCACGGTTGTAAAGTCCGCCGATGTTGTTTAAAATGTTGTCTGTAAGCCAGGTGGTTGCCGAGCCGCAAACAATAAGCAATATGTTGTTGTCCCAGGCGGCGTAGCCGTTCCAAAAGACTTCGAATGCCTTTAAGAAATCAGATTTCTGCGAATCCATCCATGGCATTTCGTCAAAAAATACGACCAGTTTTTCGCCTGTGTTCTTTTTTTCTAGCCCCGATTGCAAAAGCGAAAACGCGTCAAGCCAGGTCCTGGGGACTCGCGACTCGCCAAAGTATTTTTGCAAGGCGAGTCCAAAATTGGCAAGTTGCATCTCCTTGCTACCGTCGCAAATGCCCGTCACCTGGAAATCGAAGGTGTTTTCGAAATATTCGCGAATTAGGTGTGTTTTACCCACCCGGCGGCGGCCATAAACCACGACAAAATCGGAGCGTTTCGATTCAACAAACCGGTCAAGCCTACTGATTTCCTTTTTTCTTCCGATAATGTGCATTTATACCCCGTTTTTGAAATTTCTTGTCTAAATATACATAAAAATTTCACTTTTAGACTAAAAATATTTTATTGTTTGTCTAAATCTTGATAAAAATACTAGATTAAGATAGAAAATTGTATATTTTATGTCTAAATCTATACTATAGATGCTCGGGCCATTGCGTAAAAGATTGGAACTTCCTTACCTTTTTTTCACAGTATTCGTCATATACAGCAGTATCACGCAAAGCATCGGCATCGCGTACCCGATATACGACGACACGCCTGGTTGGGAAACCAGAAGGTTGTAGAGTCCATGTATGGTCACGGGGATGGACAGCATGCCTACAATCCCGATGAAAAAGAACGCCTTGTACATTTTTAAAAGTTGCAGTCCCTTGGCCAGCGCTACCAAGGTCACGATGTGCATCACGCCGACCGCCGATCCGCGTACCAGCATATAGGTCAATTGCTGCGACCCTGACGAAAGAAGAATGCAGCAATTTTCGAAGGTCGCGAAACCGGTACCAATCCCGACGGCGAGCAACTCTATCCTTTTGCCCGATGGTCCGTACAAGTAAATGCAGAACAATATCAGCAAGAGCTTCATGCTCTCCTCGATTATCGGGGAAAGAAAAATGGATGTGTTTTCGGCGCTATAACCCGATGTTATTTGGATAAAGCCCGCGACATAGGCCGAAAAAATGCAGCCGACCATACCGGCAAGGAATGCGGAAGCCAGCTGGCGCGCACTCCCCTTGGTGAAAATAAACGAAATTGCGAACGGAACTGCAATGCATATCAGCACGTTTTCGGCATTAATCATTGGCTGCAAGTTCCTTTTTCAACGAAGAGTACATAATAATAATCGCAACCGTACTTGCGAAAACAAATAAATCGTAATAGAAGTCAGAATTCAAGAACATGGCTAGTTCTGTCCACATAAAGAAAGTTGTGGCGAGAAAAAAATCCTTGCGCCGAAAGTTCACGATTCCGAGCCAAACGGTCAGAACGAACATCACCATAAAGCATATAAAATTGAAAACTTCCCCTTTTGTAAAATATAGAGGAATCTGCATAGCCAGAATAATGATACCTACCGCTGCCGCAACCCACATTTCTTTGCGGCTCAAGATTTCACTGCTCTTTAAACCGCGAATCAAAAGCCAGAAAAAGTAAATGTACGGGATTCCAAATAAAATATCCTGGAACCATTCTCCCGTCCATAGTATCCATAATGCTATGTTCGCGCCGATAAAGAAAATTGCAAACACGATTTCACTTGCTACTTTTCTCTTGTCTTTCAGTATCGTATCTAAGCCTGCGCACAAAAGAAGAATCGTTGCGTTTTCGCCGATTTCATTGCATGCCATCGGCATTCGCGTATCCGGTTTCAAAATGTCGTAGGCAAACCAATAGAAGTTACTTAGAAGAGTGCCGCTCAAAGCCAAGGCGAAGAAAAACGGAAGAAGGCTTGCTTTTGTTTCTATCGTTAGCTTTATCGTTTTTGCGATAATGACGATTAAGATGATGGACTGGATGATGTTGGTAAGGATGTCCAACCTTGTTATATATCCCATGAAAGCCCCATCTTTTCGTATGCGTCGCGTAGAGCCTCTTTCCCCCTGGAAAGCAGGTTGTATGTCTTCTTGATGTTCTTTTTTAGGATTTGGCTGATTTGTTCCGGCCTCAAGTCTTCAAAATACTGGAGATAAAGCGCTTGTCTGTAGTCTACGTCAATGGTTTTCAACAAACGGTATAGCTGCGTCTCCCTCTCGCTTTTTAGAAGGAGGGCGATTGGAAGGGAACTGTCGTCCGCTTTTACGTTACTCAGGAATTCCTTCTCCGGCGAGACAAACCAGAATTTTTGTTTCCTTAGATACTGAAATGCCTGGTTTTTGGCGATGGCGAAGAGCCACGTTTTGAACATGGCGTTGTCAGTTTCTTTGTAGCGTGCGACTCCAGACACAAGGATTGCGAAAGTATCCATCATCAGTTCTTCGGCGATATCGATATTTCGGACAAACCCATATATAAATAGAACCAGGTTTTCCTTATACTTGTTAAAAATAGCTTCAAGAGCTTTTTGGTCGCCAAAGGTCTGAAAACGGATATATAGTAGTCCGTCGTTATCAGGCATGGATGTTGTCTCCGTCCAAGAAAAACTTATATTTGCAGTCTTGCTTAATGGGTTTTAATAAAATTTTGCTGCAAAAGGACTCGCTAACGACAAAATACTTTATCATATATATAAAAATAGTAATATTTTTGACAGTTCACAGTGCGAGTAATATTTTTTTAAGAAAAAATCTTGAGTAAAAAATCTATATTCGCAATTAAATATTAAAGGGTGGTATAGTGAAGAGCTAAGAGGTTGAACATGAAGTACACAACAGAAGATGCGCTTAAAGAAATTAATAGGCGTGCGGGAATAATCCGCAAAAAACGCGAAAGGCGGGTAACGAACGTTCTGGCGACGACCGCCGGCGTTACTTTGATTGCACTTTTTGCTGTGATTGGCAACTTTTCGGGTGCAGAAATTCCGGGTTCACGGTCCGAGTACGGAGCCTTTATTTTATCTACAGAAACTGGTGGCTATGTGTTGACGGCGGTTCTAGGCTTTGTTCTTGGCGTCTGCGTGACGCTTGTTGTAAAACGACTTAAAAATAAGTAAAAATTTTCTTACGCAATTTAATGAGTAAAAAATGTGTGCCATGCTATCAATAAGTAGCATGGCATAATTTGTTTATGCCTGCAAGACCTTTTATAAAGGAGAAAGGAATAAAATGAAGAGACTAGTGATTCTCGCTCTCGTTTTGGCAGCCTTCGCTTTGGCTGGAAAAACGACGCACCTCATTAAAGTCACCAAGGCAGACGGCACTACCGAAAACTTCTGGGTGGAAAATATCACGAAAATTACGTTCAAGGCTGACAAGAACGACTCGGCCGGCCTGTCGATTCCCATGTCGAGAATTGTGCCTGTTGCATCGGCAAGTTGGAACCGTCATACATCAAGCTTGTCTGTGATTGTCCCGGAAGGCCGTGCTTCAGTCCGAATTTTTGATGCCTTGGGTAATTGCGTCTATCGTAACGCAACTCTCGTGAAGGGCGAGAACGTGGTCAAGCCCGGTCTTAAATCCGGGTTCTATGTGGTGCATGTCCAGACGGGTGCGTACCATAAAACCCTCAACATCAACGTGAAGCAGTAAGGGGGAAACATGAAAACGATTCAGAAAATTTCTGCCCTTCTTGCCGCTTCGGCAACGCTTAGCATGGCTGGCGTCATCAACATATATAACGAAGACGCTAAGAAGCCTACGGCAAGCCTGAACCTCACGACTATCGACAGCCTGACGTTCTCTGGAAAGGCCGAAAAGAAGGAGATGGGCTTCTCGGGAAAAACAAAGCAGAAGGCTATCAAGCTTTCGGATATGGACCACATCGATTTCAAGCTCAAGGACAAGAGCAAGGAAACGATGACCGTGACGGTGGGCGAAGGCATCGATGCAGGAGAACATACGTTCAAGCTTTCCGAAATCAAGAACATCGAGATTGTCAAGATGGATTCCGAAGAGGATATGGACGAAGACGGCCTCACCGACCTTGACGAAATCTACAAGTATGACACGAACCCCAAATCTGCCGATACGGATGGCGATGGTTGGAGCGACAAGGAGGAACTTGCCGACGGCATGTATTCGCCCACGAACCCGACCAAGTTCAATCCGCGTATTGCCGACGTGCCGGAACTTCGGGTGACATTGAAAAAAACGCCTAGCATAGCGCTCAATATAGAGACATCGGAAGGGGAATCTAAAAGCAAGTCTGTCACCGAAGGCAAGGAAGTTTCCAAGACAAGTTCGACAAGCTATGAGCAAACCCGCAGCGCAGAACTCATGAACGCCTGGGAATTTTCGACGACCCATAGTATAGAAGTATCGTGGGGAGGTGGTGTGACTGATAAAGGGTATAAATATACTGGGAGCATTTCCCTCGGTTACAACGGCAGCTACACCAGTTCCACGGGCATGAGCTGGGGTTCTTCCGAAGAGAAGAGCGTTAGCGAAAGCTATGAAACGTCTGTATCCGAAGAAACGTCCAAGGGCAGCACGATAAATGGAGCAACGCTCTGCATGCAGGTGGAACTCAAGAACACCTCCGACATCGCGTTTACCATTGAAGATCTAAAGCTGTCGGCATCTACTTTTGACATCAAGGACACAAGTTCGCTAAAAATCATTGCCGACTTGGAACGCGAGACCGGCTGGAGTAAAACCACTCTCAAGTCTGGTGAAGCTACCGATGCAAATTTCTGCAATAGCGACGTGAAGATTGAGAAAATCGAAAACTTGATTTATAATACAAGTTCTATCGTACTTGGCACTCCCTCTCCAACAATAACCTTTGGCAAAGACAACGATGATTTCACCAATGCGTACACGAAGGTGGCTGCCAAGACCGCAGACATTACGATTGATTATGGCCCCGGTTCTGCGGGCAACTCGTCGGCGCGTTACCAGGTCGCAACGAATTACCGTTATAATATCGACCATAAGGGATCCGACGACATGTATGCACAGACTTCCCTTGCGGAACTGTTGCGCAATGCCCATGTGGATTTCAAGCAGGATTCCGTTGAAGGACCTTCCAAGAAGAAATTTTATGGTCTCGCTTCCGTCGATGGTTACAAGTTCAATTTGGCAGATAGCGCCATGTGGTATGTGACAATACAGCGTGCAGCCGACATCAAGAAAGGCTTAAACACTGTGGATATCTATTCCTTCTGCGTTGGCAGTTACGACATGGAAAAGATTTTCGTAGGTGCCGGGGATGCCGTGCATATTTTCTACAGCAAGGACCAGGACCACGACGGAGTCCCCCTCCCGACGGAATATTTGTTCGGAACGGATGACAAGAAAGAGGATTCCGATGGCGACGGTCTGTCGGATTACGATGAAATTAACGGCTGGACCAAGGGAGAATCTACTGTCAAGATTTATACGAATCCGACGGATGCCGATACGGATGGTGACGGCTTGAACGACAAGGAAGACCCTGAACCGACCAAGCGCCCGATGTTTAAGGACGCAACCCTTTCTATGCTCCAGGTGTTTGCTTCGGATCCGTCAGCGGCAGGCACACAAGCCTTGCTGAGCAAGGATTCTGCAGCACTTGCAAAAGGCCGCAGTTTCGACGTCTCTGTTCAGGCTCCGGTAGCCTATTTTAAAGTCAAACCCAATGCAAAAAAAGTGGCACAGGTAAAAGTCACGGCGAATACGAATACGGCAACAACGCAGTTTGTACAACCGGATGCCGATGGAGTTTATTCGTTCCAGACTCCGGGAGCGCTCACGGTGTTGAAAAACTCCAGTGTCAAGATTGTAATAAGATCCGAAGACGGAGCGGACTCGGCTTGTTACACCGTATCCATTTCTTCGACATTGGCACCTCCGACCGACTTGCAACTTGGAAAAGACGCTGACCGCACAAAAATCATCGCGAACTACAATGCTTCGGCAGACACGCGCGTAAAGGGCTATGTCATTTTGCGAGGCGTAAAGGGGGCTGATTTGCCCGAAAACATTGAAAATGAGGCAAAAATCACACCTAACGGCACTTACAAAAGTTTTACGTCCTTTATGATTGAAGGTGCCGGCAAAAACAGCTATGTTGATGATGTCGGCGGCGGTTCACCTTACTATTCCTATCGCGTATATGCCTACACCAAAGAATACAATGGTACAGACTCCAGCCTTGTATTCTCAAAGGGAACAGAGCAGCATACGCGTAGCGTAGGCCGAATCAATGTGAAAGCCAAAATGGATGACTTTGGCTCCGAGTTTTTGACCAACAGCGGGGGCTTGAGATGTGACTTTACTGCAAAAGTATCGCTCCATGCAGGTAGCAGTGAAAGTGCGCGCAAACTCCATTCTTGGGAAGGATACGATTGGGAAGGTGGCACGAACCTAAAATACTCTGTAGTATTCGTTTCTGAAAAATCGCAAGATGATGACCGATTACCCAGTTATGCAAATTACACATTGGATATAGACAGTCTGGGGCTGTACTTGTATTTCAATATTGATGCAGATAAAAATGGCGATCATTACTATGCCAAGCAGGGAATCAGTTGGCCTTATGCGAACATGGTGGCTGTCCTGAATGGTAATTCTAGTGGTGCAACTGGTCGTAACGGCGCTGCTCCAAAGAAGAACAAGCAGATGAAATTCCTTGTTGGTGCAGGCGGTATAGAATATGATGTAGAAAATAATAAATGTAGCGACAGTCAACAAGGCTGCGGTGATGATCCTCATATGGGATTCAAGTTTACGTTCGACTACAGCTGGGAAGGCGACAAAGACTTCTATTAATCTGTTCTAGCAAATTCACGAAGCCCCCTTCGGGGGGCTTTTTTTGAGGTTATAATGAAACTTGGACATCTTCTAGCTTTGTCTTTGGGGTTACTTTGCAATTCCGCTTTTGCGTCGGATTTGCCCACGGCAGTTGACAATTCAGAAACTCCGTATTTTTTCAGAGGTTACGATCAGGGTGAATCTGGTGCGTGCGCCTCTATCTCGCGTATTACCATGTCGCTCGGCTATGAACGTAACGCCTATTACAAAATCCCCGCGGATTCTTCGAATCTTTTGCCGGCGTTTTTCACGTGGCAGGTCGTGGCGTCCGGGCATGCGTCCGAGGCGTTGCTAGCCCAAAAGGTGGGGGTTCCTGATGCCGCTACTTACGGAGGAATACTTTATTCGAATACTTACGGGAAAACTTCGAGCAACGTGCCCGAAGACTACGGCTGGATGCAGGGCTATTCGCGTTGGCATAATGCCATGCACAACAGAATCGACAGCGTGACATTTGTTTCGCTTGCAGCACCCGAAGGTCGCGATTCGCTCAAGGGCTGGCTTTACAACCATTGGGGCGATACGACTTTTGCCGCAGGCGGAGTCGCCGCTGCCAGTTTTGATATCGATTCCTGGACGTTGGATACGGTCAAAGTCAAGGGTGAGCCTTGGATTGTCGCTACGTCGCTTCCGGGGGCCACAAACCATTCGGTCACTATTGCGGGGTACAACGACAGCATTTGCATCGGTGAAAATTGCGGCGTGTGGATTGTGCAGAATAGCTGGGGACTTTCCTTCGGGAACGAAGGACGATTCCTCGTTCCGTACAACGTCTATGCGGATAGCCGTTCTCCCGTTGTCGAAGTTCTCCATTTGCGCAAGGATTACGCCCCGAAACGCACTATAAAAGTCCGCATGTCGTACGGGGACCGCTCAAAGATAAAGCTTTCTGTAGGCGTTTCTCCGGATACTTCTGCAGAGTCCCCATCGAAAACGGAGTACCTGTACCATTTCAAAAATGACGGCTTCAAAGGCCCGATGCTAGGCAAGTGGAAAGACGGCGTGCATAAGGAAGAAATGGAATTCGGTTATGACCTTACGGATATTTCGTCGGGATTCGATTTGCGAAAACCGTTGAAGTATTTCTTTACCATTCAGAGGGAAGATTACGAAGATGAGGGTACACTTTCTTTCTTGAGCGTCAAGGATTACGCCATCGACAGCGTGGTGCAAGAACTTGTCGTCGCCGATGATACCGTGAAACTTTCGGACCAAGGACGCTATGAATGGGCGTTTGTCATGCCGGGAAATCCGGCTGCAGCCGTGGATTACGTTC
>JAFWRL010000297.1 GCA_017520105.1 Fibrobacter sp. | reverse complement strand
GTCTGCGAATGCGAGTACGGAATCGGTCGTGGCGACAGAATCTACTCCGGAGCCGGCTAAAGAAAGCAAGGATGCTTGGCATCAAGAATGGGAGAAACGTCGCCACAGTGTCAGTTTCATTGTCGGCTGGTGGCCTTTGACGGCCTGGCTTAACATTTTTATTCATGCGGCTAGTGATGAGAAGAGAGATCCCGACATGACTGCATATTCCTTTGCCTACGGTTATGAGGTTTACCGTTTGCTGGAACTCGGTCTCATGGTGGATTATACGACCGTTGCAGATAAGTCCGTCATTTCGGTTGTTCCTAGAGTAAAGTTCAATTTTATCAATAAAAAGTATTTCCGCATGTATATTTATGCGGGTGCCGGAGCGGTGTTCTGGGACGGGGGAGCTTTCTTGATGATGAACGTCTCCTATCTGGGCTTTGAATTTGGCAATCCGATATCCTTTTTCGCGGAATGCGGTGGGGGCCAGGTGGGTATGCTAGCTGCCGGTCTCAAGTTCTCTTTCTAGAAGCGTTGATACTTGTATAGGTATAATTGAGTTTTACAATTTTTGTCGTTTTAGAAATTCTTTTTCATAAAATGTAAATATGAAAGTCGGTTTTTCGTTGAAAAAACCGGCTTTTTACATTTTTTGATGCGTTTTTCAATTAAAGCAGCGTTCTTTTGCGCTTTTTAAAATTATTGGCACAGTTTTTGCAAAGTGGGGCGAAAAAAGCAAAAAATGTAATATAAGGAATTTTATGAACGCTCAAGCTCTTTACGACCCGATAAACGAACACGACGCCTGCGGTGTCGGTCTGGTCGCTAATATAAATAATGTTGCCTCGCACCAGATTGTGTTGCAGGGTATTACGGTTTTGAAAAGGCTTATGCATCGCGGTGCGGCTGGTGGCGACCCGGAAACGGGTGACGGCGCCGGCCTTTTGCTTTCTATGCCGCACAAGTTTTTCCGCAAGGTTTACGAGGACTTGCCGGCCCGTTATGGTGTGGCCATGGTTTTCGTGAATAAGTCCGTTGCCTGCGATGTGGCGGATGCGAAGATTAAGGAGATTGCCGCTTCGGAAGGCGTGAACCTTCTGCATGTGCGTGAAGTCCCGGTGAATGCTTCGGCGATTGGCCATACGGCCCGTGAAACGTTGCCGCATATCAGGCAGTTTTTCTTTGACGGTTCCGCGTTCGAGAACGATAACGCGTTCGAAATCAAGCTGTTTGTCGTTCGTCGCTTGATTGAAAAGGCGATTGGCGATATTTATGTTTGCAGCTGTTCGCAGCGGACGGTCGTGTATAAGGGGCTTCTGTTGGCAAGCCAGATTGAATCTTTCTATGCCGACTTGAACAACCCGGATTTTGAATCCCCGATTGCGCTTGTGCATCAGCGCTACTCGACGAACACATTTCCGACTTGGCAACTGGCGCACCCGTTCCGCTACTTGGCGCACAACGGTGAAATCAATACGTTGCGCGGTAACTTGAATAGCCTTAGGTCTCGCGAACCGCACTTGAAGAGCGATATTATCGGTGATGACCTGAAGAAACTTTTGCCGCTGATTCCGGCGGGGCAGAGCGATTCTGCTTGCTTGGACAACATGTTTGAGCTTCTCGTCGCTGCGGGCCGTAGCCTTCCGCATGCGATGATGATGCTCATGCCTCAGGCTTGGGGCAAAAAGCATTACCTGGGCCGCGATGTGCGCGGGTTCTTCGAATACGAATCCATGTTGATGGAACCGTGGGATGGCCCTGCTGCGGTGGCGTTTACCGACGGTGTCAATGCGGGCGCGATTCTCGACCGCAACGGGCTCCGTCCGGCGCGTTACACTTTGTGTAAAGACGGTCTTTTCGTGATGGCTTCCGAGACGGGCGTGCTCGACATCAACGATGCCGAAGTGGAAGAAAAGGGCCGTTTAAAGCCGGGTGAAATTATTTACTTGGATATTGAAAACCACCGTATTTTGAAGAACGCGGAGATGAAGGCGCTGGTGGCAAGAGCCAAGCCTTACCGCCGCTGGGTGGCCGAAAACAAGATGAGCGTGCGCGGCCTCTTTAGTGAAATTAATCCTGCCGATGTTCCCGAAGATTTGCTCGTGCAGCAGAAGCGTTTTGGCTATTCTGCCGAAGACTTGAGCATTATCTTGCAGCCGATGGCACGTACGGGAGCAGAACCGATTGGCTCCATGGGTAACGATGCCGCTTTGGCGGTGCTTTCGGACAAGCCGCAACCGCTGTTCAACTACTTCAAGCAACTGTTCGCCCAGGTGACGAACCCGCCGATTGACCCGATTCGCGAAGAACTCGTGATGAGCCTTACGACCTACATCGGCAACCACGGCAACATTCTCGAAGAAACTCCGGAACAGGCACACCTCATCAAGATTCCGCGCCCGATTGTGACCGAAGACGAAATCCGCCATTTCGAAAATATCGGTGACAAGAGCTTCAAGGCGAAAGACTTGAAGATGCAGTTCCCGATGGGCGGCGACGGTTCCGTGCTCGAAGAAGCTTTGCAGAAGCTGGCTGGTGACGCGGTGCGTGCCGTGCAGGACGGTTTCAACATCATCGTGTTGACGGACAAGAATGTCGATTGGGGCTATGTGCCGATGCCGTCCCTCCTTGCAACGGCTGCGGTGAACCGCGCTCTTGTCGAGGCGGGCGTACGCCCTGAAATCGGATTGATTGTGCAGTCCGGCGAAGTCCGTGAAGTGATGCATTTTGCACTGTTGCTCGGTTACGGTGCCACGGTCATCAACCCGTATCTTGCATTCCAGAGCCTTACGGCGATGTGCCATTCGGGCGAACTTGGCGTCGATCCGGTGACTGCTGCTGCAAATTACGTGAAAGCGGTCGATAAGGGCCTCTTGAAAATCATGTCGAAGATGGGTATCTCGACGCTTCGCAGCTACCGCAGTGCACAGATTTTCGAGGCTGTGGGCTTGAACCACGAACTCATCGAAAAGTTCTTGCCTGGGACGGCAAGCCGTGTGGAAGGTATCGGTCTCGAAGAAATCGCGAAGGAAGTGGATCAACGCAATGCGGTGTCGCTGCGCGATGCAAGCCCGATTCTCAAGGAAGGTGGCCAATACAAGTTCCGCAAGGAAGGCGAAAAGCACATGTGGACTCCGCAGTCCTTGGCTGCATTCCGCCAGGCGGTGCAGGGGAGCGATTACAACAAGTTCAAGGAATATACCAAGCTTATCGATGACCAGTCGGAACGTTTGTGCACGCTGCGCGGGCTCTTCAAGTTCAAGGAAACGACGCCGATCGATATTTCCGAAGTCGAAAGCCGCGAATCCATTCTGCATCACTTTGTGGCAGGCGCCATGAGCCTTGGCTCCTTGAGCCCGGAAGCGCACGAGGCGATTGCCATTGCCATGAACCGTAACGGCGCCATGAGCAACTGCGGTGAAGGTGGTGAAGACCCTGACCGCGATACTCCGGCGGCAAATGGCGATATCCGCAGTTCTGCGATTAGGCAGGTGGCCTCGGGCCGTTTTGGCGTGACGATTGACTACTTGCATCATGCCAAGGATTTGCAAATCAAGATGGCACAGGGCGCGAAGCCCGGTGAAGGAGGCCAGCTGCCGGCCCACAAGGTGAACGAGTTCGTGGCCCGTATCCGCCATTCGACTCCGTACGTCTCGCTGATTTCTCCGCCGCCGCACCATGATATTTACTCCATCGAAGATTTGGCGCAGTTGATCTATGACTTGCGCAATGCGAACCCGAAGGCCCGTGTTTCCGTGAAGCTCGTGTCCGAAGTGGGCGTGGGGACGGTTGCAGCCGGTGTCGCGAAGGCTCATGCCGACGTGGTGCTGATTTCGGGCCATGATGGCGGTACGGGCGCATCTCCCTTGACCTCCATCAAGCATGCGGGCCTTCCGTGGGAACTGGGCATTGCCGAAGCGGAACAGACGCTCGTGCTTAACGACTTGCGCGGTCGCATCAAGCTCCAGGTCGATGGCCAGCTCAAGACGGGCCGTGACGTGGTGATTGCGGCTCTCCTCGGTGCCGAAGAATTCGGCTTTGCGACGAACTTGCTCGTCAGCCTCGGCTGCATTATGGACCGCAAGTGCCATACGAACCAGTGCCCGATGGGCATTGCGACGCAGGATGGTGAACTCCGCAAGCATTTCAAGGGCAAGCCCGAATACGTGGAAAACTTCCTCTATTACATTGCCGACGAAGTCCGTGAAATTCTCGCTCAGCTCGGTCTCAAGAGCCTCGACGAAGCCTGCGGCCGTAGCGATTTGCTTGATATGGACCGCGCCGTGCAATTCTACAAGGCAAAGCGCCTCGACTTCAGCAAGATTCTTTCTCCGGTGGATGCGCATGACGGCCGCGAACACGTCAAGAAGTTCGATAAGGGCTATGTCAAGGAAGCGCTTGAAAACTTCGACCGCAGGGAACTCCTCCCGTTCGTGCAGGATTCGCTCATGAAGGGCTCTGCCGTGGAACTCAGCGCGATGATCCACAACGTCGACCGCACCGTGGGTACGGAACTTTCCGGTGAAGTCGATGAACGCTTTGGCGTGAAGGGCCTGCCCGAAGATACCATCAAGATTCACTTGCAAGGTGTTGCAGGCCAGAGCTTGGGCGCCTTCCTTGCTCCGGGTATTACGCTCGATTTGGAAGGCGAAGCGAACGACTTCATGGGCAAGGGCCTTTCTGGTGGAAAAATTGTGGTGCGTCCGCCGCACAATGCGACTTTCAAGGCCGAAGACAACGTGATTGCGGGTAACGTCATCGGTTACGGTGGCACGTCCGGAAAGATTTTCATCAACGGTCTCGCCGGCGAACGCTTCGGCATCCGTAACTCCGGTATGCTCCTTGTCTCGGAAGGCGTGGGCGACCATGGTTGCGAATACATGACGGGTGGTCGCGTGGTCGTGCTCGGTCGTGTGGGCGTGAACTTCGCTGCTGGTATGACGGGCGGTTTTGCATACGTCTATGACGAAACCGGACATTTTGATTTGAGTTGTAACGTGGATTCGGTGGATCTCGAAAGCGTGCTCCCGGATTCCGAAAGCGAAAAGGAATTGCTCGGGATTATTCGTGAACATGTCAAGGCTACCGGAAGTGAAAAGGGCAAGCGCATTCTGGATGACTGGATTAGCGAACGTCTGAAATTCGTGAAGATATTCCCGATTGATTACAGGAACGCTTTGGCAAAGAAGGGATGAGGTCTATATGGAACAAATAAATCGCATAAACGACATCTACCGCCCGGTCGGGGAGCGCGTAAAGGACGTTAACGAAGTCGAACGCAAGTTTTTCCCGACTGAAATCATGGCTCAGGCATCGCGCTGCTCCGATTGCGGAATTCCGTTCTGCCACGGAGCGGGTTGTCCGCTGGGAAACCTTGTTCCTGAATTCAACGCAGCTGTTGCTGCAGGTGATATTCGCAAGGGTTACGACATCATTAGCAAAACGGCGTTCTTCCCCGAGTTTACGGGGCGCGTCTGTCCGGCGCTTTGCGAATCGTGCTGTACGCGAAACCTGAACGACGATGCCGT
Organism: Fibrobacter sp.; assembly: GCA_017520105.1. The sequence continues at coordinate 4,501 of JAFWRL010000297.1, read as the reverse complement.
CATGGTGCGCCAAGTCGAAAAATTCATGATTGAAACCGCATTCGAAGAAGGCTGGGTGAGTTTGCCTGCTGCAGAATCGAACGGAAAGACTGCCGCAGTCATCGGTTCTGGCCCGTCAGGACTTTTCGCTGCCGAGGCCCTCCGCCGCAAAGGTTTCGCAGTCACCGTCTATGAGAAACGTGACAAGGTCGGCGGGCTCCTGCGCTACGGAATCCCGAACTGGAAACTCGACAAGTCCGTCATCGACCGCCGTGTTGCGCTCCTTGAGGCCGCTGGTATCAAGTTTGTGTGCAATACCGAAATAGGGAAGGATATTTCGGCGGAATACATCCATCGTAATTTCGACTACATATTCCTTGCAATTGGAACTCCGAATGCCCGCGACTTGAATATTCCGGGCCGTGATGCCGAAGGAATTTTCCTTGCCCTCGATTTCTTGCATGGTGCAAGCAAGCCCGGCGAAACGAATCCTGAAAAATTCAATGCGAAAGGTCGCGATGTGCTGATTATCGGCGGTGGCGATACCGGTAACGACTGCGTCGGCAAGGCAATTCGCGAAGGTTGCAAAAGTGTTCTGCAGGTGGAATTCATGCCGAAGCCGCCCGAGACGCGTTCTCCCTCGACGCCGTGGCCCGACTGGCCATACGTGCTGCGCACGAGCTACGCGCACCACGAAGGTGGCGAGCGCCGCTGGAACGTGTCGTCGAAACGTTTTATCGTAGAAAATGGGCGCGTCGCCGGCGTCGAAGCTGTCCGAGTCGATTGGGAAATGTCCCCGCTCGGGCGCCTGCTGAAACCGGTCGAAGTCCCGGATACAACCGAAATCATCAAGGCCGATTTGGTCGTGCTCGCGATGGGCTTTACAGGAGTCCCAGCCGAAGGCCTTGTGAACGATCTCGGACTCAAACTGACGCCGCGTACGGCAATTATCCAGGAACCCTCCCGCCACATTTACGCTGTTGGCGACTGTGCGAATGGCGCATCTCTTGTAGTACGTGCCATGGCCGATGCGAAAGCGAAAGTGGCGTCAATCAAATAAGTGTTTAAAGTATGGGTAATAAAAAAATGAGGTTCTATGCTCGAAGAGTTGCATGAAGAATGTGGCGTAATTGGCATATTCAATGGCGACAATGTTGTACGTAATATTGCGATGGGCTTATACGCCTTGCAGCATCGAGGGCAAGAAAGTGCAGGCTTTGCAGTTACAGATGGCGATAAGATCCGCGTTCGTAAATCGATGGGATTAGTTTCCACACTTTTAAGGGAACATAATGTCGATGAATTGCAGGGCTTTGCAGGTATCGGGCATGTACGCTACAGCACCACGGGAGCGAGCACCCTGGCCAATGCTCAGCCGATTCTCGTGAGTTGCAAGTGGGGCCAAATCGCAGTCGCCCATAACGGAAACATCACCAACGCAAGTGAACTTCGCGCCGAAATGGAAGCCGACGGCCATATTTTCCAGACCACCTCGGATTCCGAAATTCTTTTACACGAAATCGCCCGCACCGAAGCCGATAACCTGGGTGATGCCATCAAGAAAGCCATCACGAAATTTACAGGAAGTTTCTGCCTCGTGTTCATTAGCAAGGATTCGATGTATGTTGCACGAGATGGCTATGGATTTCGTCCGCTGTCGATTGCCCGTATGGGAAAATCCTGGTGCGTGGCCAGCGAAACATGCGCTTTCGATTTGCTTGGCGCGCATTACGTACGTGATATCCAGCCTGGCGAATTCCTCACGATTACAAATAACGGACTCCATTCGGAACGCTTTACTCAGAAAGACCGTCTGGCCCATTGTATATTCGAGTACATCTATTTCAGCCGCCCGGATTCCAAAATTTTCGAACAGAGCTGCGACAAGGTTCGCCGCAAAATGGGCAAGCAACTTGCAAAGGAATGCCCCGTCGATGCGGATATCGTCATTTCCGTTCCCGACAGTGCGACAACCGCGGCGCTAGGCTATGCCCAGGCGAGCGGCATTCGTTTTGAAATAGGACTGTTGCGCAACCACTACGTAGGCCGTACGTTTATCGACCCGACGCAAAACGTGCGGGAGCAGAAGGTGAAACTCAAGTTCAATCCAATTGAAGGCGTGCTCAAGAACAAGCGCGTTTGCGTTGTCGAAGATTCGATTGTCCGCGGAACGACGCTGAAAATCTTGTCACGGATGCTTCGCGACGCTGGAGCGCTGGAAGTTCATATCCGAATTGCATCGCCACCGGTGGCGCACCCCTGCTTTTTTGGCATGGATTTCCCAAGCCAGGGCGAACTTGCCGCTAGTTCCATGACCCCCGATGAAATCGCTAAAATGCTCGGCGTCGAGAGCCTGGGATACTTGAGCGTCGAGGGCATGAAGGAATGTACCGGTTGCGGCGAGAATTACTGCGCGGCATGTTTCGACAACAATTACCCCGATTACGTCGGAAGCAATACCAATAAGACTCGTTGTGGATAAAGTTTTCCACCAGAAGAGAAACTACGTAAATGTTCCCGACGTTTTCGGCCCGTTAAAATCTAACGGATGAAATTCGTGAACACCTTCTTTTCGGCGACAGGTTGCGGAACGCCCGCCTGCTTGCCCGCCTCAATGCTCTTGAGGAGCCAAGCCATGTTGCGACCGAGTTCGCGCATGATCTGCACGCCTTCTTCATCCTTGAGCACGTCTTCTGGACTGGATCCATGGACCATGTTCCAGTAGCGCGAGGTCACGAGGGGTTGCTGTGCGAATGCGGGGTACTTGTTCAGTGCGTCGAGAGTGGCGCTGGTGCCTGCGCGGCGTGCCGATGCGACCGTGGCGGCGGGCTTGAAAAGTAGTTCCGCTTCGGCTATGCCGTAGAGCCTGTCGAGGAACATCAGCATTTCGCCGCTGGGGGATGCGTAGTAGACCGGCGAACCGTAGACAACCGCGTCGGCGGACTTCAAGATTTCCTTGGCTTCGTGGACGACGGCTTCCGTTTCGCCCTTGAGCACGCGGCCCCCGACAAAGAAGATTTCGGTTTCGATGCCAGCGGCGTTGAGTTCGCTCGCGACAATGTTCATGGCGGTGTAGGTGCAGCCCTTTTCGCGACGGCTGCCGTTAAACAAAACGACTTTCATGATAAACTCCGGTGAGCTTGATTTTTATACCTGTTGAAAGATACAACATTCTGTTGTCAATTTATCAAAACGAATTCGAATAAAGCCTTATATTAAGCGAATTTTTCAACATATTTTATAGTAAGTAAAGTTCAATTGGGAGATTTTATGACGGTTTCAATTAAGAGTTTTTCTCTTTTTGCGGGGTCCATCGCATTTTTAAGCACCCTTGCCAGTGCTGCAACGATAAACGTTGACATGGACAAAGAATACCAGCGCATCAGCGGCTTTGGGGCTGTCTCGGCATGGGCGGAGTCCATCACCGACAAGAATGCCGCTTTTCTTTGGGATTCCACCAGCGGCGCCGGGCTTACGCTGCACCGCATCCGTATCGCCCCGGACGGCACCACATCTGAAACGAGTATCGCCAAAAAAGCGAGTGAATACGGCGTCAAAGTCTGGGCCGCCCCGTGGACATCCAGATACACTGTAAATTACGACGGTGACAAGAAGCACCTGGATTTCAATCACGCTCAGGACTGGGCCAACACCATCTTGAAGTTTACGCAAGACATGCGGAAGGCTGGCGTTAATCTATATGCAATTTCGTCGCAAAACGAGCCGGACGGCACCGGCGACAACCACTACGAACCCGATGAATTGGCACGTTGGGTCGGCGACTACCTTGGCCCCACCCTCGATACCACGGGCATCAAAATCATTGGCACCGAAGCTATTAACTGGTACGGATTCCCCAATTACAAAAAAGCCTTCTTCAACAATCCCGCCGCCCTGAAATATACGGACATTTTCGGGACGCACGAATACGGCGGAGATCCGGCTGCTTACCCCGAAATCCACGAAGCCGGCAAGGAATTCTGGGAAACCGAAGTCTATGATCTTGGAAGTAACAAGGAAGACGTGGGCATGGGAAGTGCTCTCCGCGTTGCAGGCGTAATCCATGACGCCTTGACTATTGCGAACATGAACGCCTGGCATTTCTGGTGGATTTATTCCTGCAGCGAAGCCAGTTGCGGCAACGGAGCCCTCTGGCCGCAAGGACAAGGCAACCCCGACAATGTGGAGCCTACCAAGCGACTCTGGGTCATGGGGAACTTCAGCCGCTTCGCGCGACCCGGCTCCTGGAGAATCGACGCTACCAAGAATCCCGAAAGAGATGTAAAGGTCACCGCCTACCGCGACTCCCTCAAGACGAAAATCGCAGTCGTCATTCTCAATTCTAAGAATGAGGAGTTCAAGGCGGACTTTGATTTCGGAAACACGAAAATTGTAAGCTTCAAGCCCTACGTCACCGACGACAATAACAACCTCAAAGAAGGAACCGAAGTCAAAGTCGATGGTACAAAGTGCAGTTTCAGCGTTCCGGCCCGCAGTGCAACGACCATCGAATTCGTTCTGT
>JAFWRL010000028.1 GCA_017520105.1 Fibrobacter sp. | reverse complement strand
CGAGAAGCGTACGGTCGATTTCCTCGTTTTCATTCTCGTCAAGGTGTTTGCCGAAATCGTCCTTGTATTCTTCGAGAATGTCCTGCTGTTCTTGCCAAACGACATTCATGTCACTGGTTTCGACAAATCGAGAAACGACATAAGGGAGGCCACCCACGCAAAGGTATTCCTTGAAATAGCGGAGCATGGCGTTGTGCGTTGCCTCGCTTACGGGTTCTTTTTTCTCGTAGCAGTCCTTCAGGTATGCGATGACGTTTTCGCCAATGCCCTTTGCCCACAGAAATTCCTCGAAATCCATGGGTTTCATATAAATTATTCTTTCAAAACCGGTCGGGACGCCTTTTCCCTTTTTACGGTTGTACCCCTTAATACCAAGCAGGGATCCCGTACAGATGACGTCGTAGCGGCCGTCTTCCATAAAAGGCTTGATGCTGGCGCGGGCGTTCGCACATTCCTGAATTTCATCGAAGATGATGACGGTCTTGTTTTCGACAAAATGCGCGTTGGGAAAGAGTGCCGAAAGATCTATGGTAATCCTGCCCACGTTCAGGTCGCTGTCAAAGACTCGCTTTGCGTTTTCGTTTTCCTTAAAGTTGATATAGACGACGTTCTCGTAGTGGCTACGGGCGAATTCCAAAACGCTGGACGTTTTGCCGATTTGGCGCATACCCTTAACAACTAGGGCCTTCTTTTTGCCCCCCGAGGTCTTCCAGTTTTCAAATTCTTTAAGGATTTTTCGCTTGAACATGTTCTAAAACTACACTTTTCCAACCGAATTGTCAATGTTTTGCTGCACTTTTTCGACCGAATTAGTGCTATTGTAGTGCACTTTTTCCACTGAAAAAGTGTAAAAATGATGAATTTAGCAAAATTTCGCCATTTTTACTTCGCAAAAAATTACCGAAAGATTTTTTAAGCGTTGAATAAGAAAATTGCCCCGGATTTCTCTGGGGCAATTTTGTAGGTGGTATATAGAATGAGTCTTAATTTACTTCTTGGAGCTTGAGCATTTTGCCGAAGAGGCCGCCTTTTGCCTTGAGTTCGGCGGGGGAGCCGGTTTCGACGACTTGGCCGTTTTGCAAGACGACGACTTTGTCTGCATTGGCGATGGTTCGCATGCGGTGGGCGATGATGATGACGGTCTTGTTCTGCACGAGTTTCGAAATGCTCTGTTGAATCTTGGATTCGTTTTCGACGTCGAGGCTTGCGGTGGCTTCGTCGAGGAGCACGATGGGGGCGTCCTTGAGGATGGCGCGTGCAATCGAGATGCGTTGGCGTTCGCCGCCGGAGAGCGTGTCGCCGTTTTCGCCAATGACGGTGTCGTAGCCTTGCGGGAGCTTCTGCACGAATTCGTCGCAGTTGGCAAGTTTTGCGGCTCGCAGGATTTCTTCGTCAGTGGCGTCGCGTTTGCCGATGCGGATGTTGTCGCGGATGGATGTGTTGAACAGCACGACATCTTGGAAGACGATGGAGAAGTTCTTGAGGAGCGTTTCGGGATCGATTCTTGAGATGTCTTCACCGCCGAGCGTGATGGAGCCGCCTTGGATGTCCCAGAAGCGGGCGGCGAGCTTTGCTGCGGTTGTCTTTCCGCTGCCGGACGGGCCGACAAGTGCCGTGATTTCGCCTTGCTTGGCGGTGAACGAGGCCTTCTTCAGAACTTGCTTTTCTTCGTTGTAGTAGAAATCAACGTTCTTGAATTTGATATCGTAATTCTTGGGGGTGAATTTTGTGGTGCCGTGTTGCACTTCCATGTTGTCCATTTCCTTGAATCGCTTGAGGCGGACGTCCAAGAAAAATAGTTCAGTCATGTTGTTTAAGACGAGGTAAATGGGGCTGTAAATGGTCGAAGCGCAGACGATATACACAAGGTAATCAAATACGCTGAGTTTGTCTTGTGCAAGGAGGATGGAGCCGAAAATAAGGACGGAGGCAAGGCCGAGTTTCAGGAAAATTTGTGCTCCATTCAAAATAACGCCTGCGCCGAATTCTCCATGAATTTGGCTCTTTTCATAGTATTTTGAATGGTCGTCAAGGGCTTTGCTGAAGTTGTCTTCTTCGCAGTAGGACTTGATTTCTTGAATGTTTTCTAGGCCTTCCTGGATGTCTTCGGTGATGATGCGGGCTGAATTGTAAGTGTGCTTGAAATTGTTGAACTGTATTTTACGCGAGAGGTAAATGAGGAGTGCAGCAAAGGGTACGACCCACAAGAGCGCAGTAGCCATCAGCGGGTTGTAAATGAAGAGTGCGATAGCGCAGAGGACGAGCATTGCTCCGACGGCAAAGATTTCCGGGACGGCGTGCGCGAAAATCATTTCGAGGGCGTTGACGTCGTTCATGATGGTCGATGTCAAGTCGGAGAGGTCTTTTTTGCCGAAGAACGAAAGCGGGAGCTTGCGCAACTTTTCGGCAAGCGTGATACGGCGCTTTTTGCATTCCAGATAGACGGAATCGTAGGTGCTGCTATAGGAACAAGCATAAAGGAAGTACATTACCAAATAGATGGCAACTGCGATGCCCAAGTAAACGAATATGTTATGCGGTGTCGCAGTCGGGTTTTCCATCTGAGCCATATATTCCTTGAGGAAGAGGAATACGAATGAAAGCGGGAGCATGAGCGAAAGATAATGCCATGTTGTCCAAAATACGCCTTTGATAAATGTCTTTGTGCCTTCGTCAGAAAGGGCAAAACGTTTTTTAATCCAGTTATACATTTTCGCCTCCGTTATTGTTGCTGCCTGCGTTTGCGCCAATGGTCCATGTGACGGATTGCTGGTAATCCTTCCACATCTTAGCGAATGTGCCGCCCATTTCGACGAGTTCCTTGTGCGTGCCTCGTTCTACAATTTGACCGCCTTGCACGACGAGAATTTGGTCGGCATTCACGATGCTTGTGAGCCTGTGTGCAATCATCAAGACGGTTTTGCCTTTAGATAGCGACTGGAGAGCCTTTTGAATGAGGCTTTCGTTCTCGGGGTCTGCAAATGCGGTCGCTTCGTCAAGAACGACAATGGGGGCGTTTTTGAGAATGGCTCGCGCGAGAACGATTCGCTGCTGCTCGCCGCCGGAGAGGTATGTTCCCTTGCTTCCGATAACGGTGTCGATGCCGTTTGGCAGGCGGTCAATGATTTCGCGGCATTGGGCGAGGTCTAATGCTTTATTCACGCTTTCGATGGATGCGTCAGGAGTCCCGTAACGGACGTTCTCCAAAATACTCTTTTTGAAAAGTCGAGTATTCTGGAAAACGAAGGATGTATTTTTCATGAGGACTTCTTGGGGTATTTCCTTGATGGGCGTGCCACCGACGAGAATTTCGCCGCCTGTCACGTCGAAAAATCTTGGGACGAGCTTTGCAATGGTGCTCTTGCCGCCGCCGGATGCGCCGACGAGGGCGACTGTTTCCCCTTCATTTATTTTGAATGAAATATTGCGGAGTACCTGATTTTCGGTGCCGGGGTACGTGAAATCCACATTCTTGAATTCAATGTCAATCCGGTTGATTGTCTTTGGATTTGTGGGTTCTTCGAGGTTGGGGTAGTCCGTTAGCGATTCGATGCTTGTAATGGCGAGATTTGCCTGGTTGACGGCTTGGCTCAGGTACATGCTGCGCATGATGCACTGCGAAAAGACCGGTGTTACAAGAATGTAGAGCATCAAGTCGATAATGGTGGCGGCGATGTTGCCTGAATGCGAGATGATGAGAATGGCGGTCGGAACGAGGAGCAATGCGACACCGTTGATTAGCGTCGTGTAAGAGCACATGATAAACTTCCAGCTGCCGGAATAGGCGATGACCATCTTGTGGTAAGTTTCGATGGTGTTGTAAAAGTTCTTGAAAGAGTAAATTGTCTGCTGGAAAACTTTGACTACGGGGATGCCGCGCACATATTCGACCGCTTCGACGTTCATTTCTTCAAGCGACTTCATGTATGTTTGCATAAAGTCCTTGCTTTTGTTCATCTTGGTGCCGAGTGTAATGATTGCATAGGCGATTGGAATGATGGACGCAATTCCCAGTCGCCAGTCAAATATGAACATCAGAACAAGCGATGCGATGGGGACAATGATTGTTCCTGCCAAGTCCGGGAGCTCATGCGCAACGAACGTATGCGTGATAGTGGCGTTGTCGTCGATGATTTTGCGGATACGACCTGTTGGATTCTTGTCGAAAAATCCAAGCGGAAGCTTGAGCAGCTTTTTCATGGTGATTCTGCGGATGTTGCCTTCGAGGCGGAATGCAACCAAGTGCGAACAGACGAGTGCTGCAAAATAAAGCAAAATGCTTGCTGCTGAAAAGATAACCGCCAATATGGCGTAGTGTTTTACGTTGTCGTATGAAATTCCTGTCGAAACGAATAGTTCGCGGACAATGAACCATACATATATAAAGGGGATGATTCCTGCAATGGAACTCAATGCAGAAAATAAAAGAGCAAAGGGAAACAGTATTTTTCTCGATTGCATGTAAGGCGTTAATTTGCTAAAAACACTCATATTGAACCTTTTGTTTGTTTTGCCCCAATTTTAATTTTTTGACTTTACTTTTTAAAGGTTTTATTAGTTATATCTAACTTTTTGGATTGGTTTGAGTCCATTTGGAGTTGAGAGAGCCTTTTTGGATTTCTAAAATGCGGGCAAAACTTGAAAGGTGTATAACACTAGGAGTCTTGTATGAACAAAAAACTGATTGCACTTACTTTTGCAGCGAGCCTTTTTGCTGCATGCGGTAACGATTCTTCGTCTTCGGCATCGGATGACGACGATTACAAGCGTGAATTTGCGACTTCCATTTCGACCGGCGAAACGATGTTTATCGGCACGATGTCTTTGGACCACACGGATGATTTGGGTAAGGACTTTGTTGAAGTCGGTACGCGTGCAGGCGTTGTGTATTATGATAATGCCTTGTTTATCGCTGATTTGGATGTGGGTTCTATAGCCCGCTACAGCCTTGGCGAAAATAATAAACTTGGCCAAAAGACTGCTGAACTTTCTCTTTCTGGAGTTTGGGCGAATCATATTTATTTTGTAAACAAAGAAAAGGCTTATGTCGGTGGTATGATGGATTCCCTACTTATCATCAATCCTAAAACGATGAAGAAAACGGGAGCCATAGACCTTTCCAAGTACAAGAACAAGAATGCGTATGTGGTAAGCCCTGGCACGGGCGTGATTGTCGATAATCGTCTTTATGTAGGCCTCATCCAAAATCAAGATGAATACCGCACGGGTGATCAAGCTGAAGTCGCCATTATCGATGTCAAGAAGGATAAAGTCGTTGCTGTTGCCACGGACGACCGCATCGCTGCGGTGGGTTCTTTGGACGATTCACAGAATCAAGCGTTTACAGTACTTGATGGTTATATTTATTGCTACAGTAACGCTTCTTGGGGCTATGCTCCCGGACAAGTTGACGGATATCTCCGTATCAAAGTGGGCGAAACCAAGTTTGACAAGGATTACGCTTGGCTTGTGAGCAAGGAAGTGGCTATTGACGGAATTACCAAGAAAGATGTTTTCAAATATCTCGCACCGTCAACTAATCCGAGCGAAGGCTACGTCTATTCTTTCTTGAACGTGATGAAGGATTTGGAAAAGGGCTGGCTTGATGCGGAAAGCTACCATGATCATACTTGCAAGCCGGTGAAAATTGACCTTGCAAAGAAAAAGATGAAGGCTCTCCCGATTGATTATTCTTCGAGCTGGGCTAGTTACGGCAAGTATGTCGAGGAAGATGGCAAGGTAATCTTTGCGGTTTCTACGGAAAAAGATGGCAACGCCTACTTCCGCTATGATCCGAAGACGGATAAAGCCAAGAAGATTGCCAAGGCGGAACAAATTCCGATGTGGATTGTACCGCTGAAGTAAACCCTCTACGTCATCCTGAGTGAAACGAAGACTTCTCTAAAGACGAGTGTCGTGGACATGCTTGCATGGACATGACCGAGTCAATGAGAAGAGGCTTATAGCCCTCATCCAGTGCATTTTAAAGTTGAGAGTAATGCCCTGGATTCTTACCCAAAGGGCATAACTCCACTAAGCCACTTAAGTGGCTAGTGTCGTATATCGCCTTTATAGGCTCAGAATGACGATTCGTGTAGAATATGAATTTGCGTAAAATGAAAAATATTGTTTTTGCCGCTTTTGCGGCATTTGCCGTTGTTTCTGCTTATGCGCAGGATGACGAAGTTACTTCGTTCGAAGATTTTGATGAACCGATTGTGGAAAGTTCTGCGACGAATGACGGTGCCAATGGTAATGCTAATGCGCCCGACGCTCGCGATAATGCTACGGTGAACGGTGTCGCAAGTACATTTGCAAGTTCCGAAGATGTGACGAAGCTGGATTTGCTTTCGGTCGAGACGGAATCGGAAGCGGAGCAGGCTGCAATTGCGAAACAGGTCGAAACTGTTTCTACGATTGATGCCGCCGAATTGCAGAATACAAGCAAGAGCATTTCCAAGGCGATTAATTCCGCATCTGGCGTGAAAGTGCGCAAGTCTGGCGGAATGGGCAGCGAAGGCAAAATAAACATTCGCGGCATGGAAGGCAAGAACATCAAGGTGCTTGTCAACGGCGTACCTGTCGAGACGCAGGGAAATTTGGGACTCGACGATATTCCTATCGACCAAATTGCGGATATTGAAGTTTATAAAGGCTATATTCCTGCACGTTTTGCAACAGACGGCGCGGGCGGAGCCATTAATATTGTAACCAAGAAGCGTCCAGCAAATTCAATTGACGCATCTTACAGTTTTTCAAGTTTCAATACGCACAAAGCGTCGGTCAGTGCAAGCCATTTGATAGACAGCATTGTGGGTGCGACAAGCCTTGAAATTGGCGTATCGGGATATTTTAACCATTCCGATAACGATTATGAATTCACTTCGCCGTATATGAAAAGTTCTACGGGCAAGGATACGAGTGTCGTTCGCGATCACGACCATTATACATCCTACAATGTGCAGGCTTTCGCAAATTTAATGAATGCCTGGTTTGATAAAGTTTCGCTTAGTGCTAGCTTCGGTGCGTTTGACAAGGAAATTCAGGGCATCGAATATCGTATTAAGGAAACAACATCCGAAGGCTACAATTTCGGTGTTTCACTTGGTCTTGACAAGAAAAACTTTATTGCCAAGAATTTGAATTTCGGCGACTATTTTTCATTTGGTTTTGCAGAGAACAAAATAATCGATACAAGCCGTGTTCATTGCCGCAACTGGTTTAGCTGCGATGTCGCAAAGAAAAATGTAGGCGAACTTACGTCTATGGGGCTTCCGAGACTCCGCACTGTTGAAATTTATGATTTTAATAACTTGTTGAATTTTGATTATCAATATGCAAAGAATCAGTTTGTTTATTTGAATACGCTCCTCAGATATCACAGGGAAAATCCTGAAGACGATATTGGTTCGGAAAAAGCTGGATTCAATACGGCAGGCCTTCCGGGTGAAATGTTTTCTGTGACTACAGGAGTGTCGCTTGAAAATCTTTTTTGGAATTCTCGAATCCAGAATCTTGCGGGCTTCAAATTCCACTTTTTGAATGCAAAAATTTCAAATATGCCAACGAGCGTCCTTGTAGATCCTGCGGTAGAATCCAATGATTACACGGATTACAGCTATGATGAAAATTTGATGTTCAAAATTGCAAAATCACTTTCTCTGAAGGCCTCGTATCAACATGCGGTGCGTTTGCCAACTCCCGAAGAACTTTTTGGTGACGGCCTTCGTGTGAGTGCTGCGATAAACCTCAAGCCTGAAGAAGCGGATAATTTTAATTTTGGAATTTCTGTGGATTTGCAGGAACTGCCGTTTGTAACAAGACTCCGCTTTGACGGTGATGTTTTTTATTCGTACTACAAGAATAGAATTCATTATATGAGTTCATCGCAAATGTCGATTCCCTACTTTAATATGAATCCGATTCGCAGCTGGGGTTACGAAGGTGATGTAAAGTTGGATGTAAATGAGTGGGTTTTGTTGGGGACAAACTGGACATTCCAGGATTTACGTAATGTAAAATACAATGCAAAACAGGGTGTTCCAAAAAATGCGATTGTTCCAAATATCCCACGTTTTTTTATGAACTACCTCGCAGAATTTCATATCGGCGATTTGTTTAGCAAGGAAGATTTCTTGAAAGTCTGGTGGTCTGCAAATTATACGGATGAATATTTCTATGGCTGGAAAATCAGCTCACGCCAAACGAGGAAAATTGAATCTTCGTTTACGCAAGATATTGGCATTGAATATTCGATTTGGGATAATAAACTTGGCTGGAGCTTTGAAGTCGATAATTTGGCAGATGCTCGCTCGTATGACAAGTTTGGCGAAAGCAAGCCCGGTAGAATTTTTGCGACGAAGATTCGCTACAGTTTTAGATAGAAGGAGTTTGTAAGAATGTGTTTGACGGAAATGAAGGAAAATCAGAAAGGCTTGATTCATAAAATTAATGGGGATTCCCGTTTTGTTTCTCGTGTCGTATCGATGGGGCTTCCGCCGAGTAGCCAGTTTTTGGTGCTGCAAAACGATGGACGATCCCCGATTCTTGTGTATTCGCACGATACGATGATTGCGATAAACCGCAAGGAATGCTCTCAAATTGAGGTGGCTATAGCATGAGAACGATAGCTTTGCTTGGTCAGCCGAATTCCGGTAAATCGACGCTTTTCAATGCTTTAACGGGTTCGCATCAGCATGTGGGCAACTGGCCCGGAAAAACGGTGGAACGGGCGGAAGGTTTTTTTACACAGGGCGAGGAACTTTACCGCGTTGTCGATTTGCCGGGGAGTTATGGACTTACTGCAAACTCTGCCGAAGAAGTTGTGACACGTACATACATTGAGCATGGGTACGCAGACCTTGTATGCATTATTGTCGATGCGGCTCAGCTTGAACGTAGCCTTTACATGCTGGCCGATTTTGCGGGCGTGAAAAGTCCGGTGATGCTTGTGCTCAACATGATGGATGTCGCTGAGCAAAAAGGCAAGAAGATTGACGTTGAAAAAATCGAAAAGCTTTTGGACATTCCGGTGCTGGGCTTTACCGCATCGGATTTGGATGGCTATCCGAAATTCTTTGAAACGCTGAATCGGGCGATTGAAAAGAAAGCGACGATTTCGTCGGATAAAATCCGTGATATTGTAGAACGTGAAGGCGATAAAGCTGGCGTTGCGAATCTGAAAAAGCTTGAAAATTTGATTGCAAACATGAAATTTGGCAATCGTGAAAAGTTCTGGATGGCGTCAAAACTCTTGGAAAATGATTCGCTTGTGCGCTCGGAAGTTGAAGCGGCAGTGACGCCGGAACATTGGAATGAAATCAAGGAGATTCTTGACTCTGAAGGAACTGATGGCGGCCTTTTGACCGGCGAGGCGAAGTACCGCTTTGTTTCCGAGGTTCTCAGAGATGCGTCTTCCAGTTGCGAAAAGGCTATGTCGCTTTCGCGCTTTGATAAAATTGCGACGCACCGCATTTGGGGAAAGTTTGTCGCTTTCTTTATTTTGGTGTTTACGCTTGCGGTGAGCATGATGATTGCAGTCCCGGTTATTGCAGGTAGTTTTGGATTCCAGCATATTGCAGAACCGTTTGTAATCCAGGTGTGTGAAAAGCTTGGCTGGTGGCCTTCTGTAGCATCGTTTATCAATGGCGTTGTTATTGGCGGTCTTGCCGTGACTGTAGCCATGATGAGCTTTGTCTTTGCCATTCTTGTGACGTTTGGCTTGATGGAAGATACGGGCTATTTGGCTAGGTCTTCGTACGTGTTCGATTCATGGCTTTCACGACTTGGTTTGCATGGTAAAGCGTTTATGCCATTGGTTTCGGGGCTTGCTTGTACGGGTGGTGCCGTTTGCGGTACCCGTGTTTTGGATACACGTGGACAGCGCTTGTTTGCAATGGTGCTTTTGTGGTCGATTCCGTGCGGCTCAAAAGTTGCCGTAGTGTTGTTCCTTGCTTCGGTTTTCTTTGGTTCTGCAGCTCCGTTGTTTGGCTTGATTTACGTGGCGTTAATTTTTGCATCGTTCTGGCTTTCGTCAAAATTGTTCGGAAACAAATTGATGCCTGTAAAAGAACGCGTTGGCATGATTATGGAACTTCCGCCGTATCACAAACCACATTGGAAAATTTTAATGAAGACGGTGGCCCGCAATGTTTGGGCGGTTTTCAAGAAAGCGATTCTTGTGATTTGGGTAGTGTCCTTCATCTTCTGGCTTGTTTCGTATTCGAAAGACGGCAATGTAGAACATAGCGTTCTTTACACGATTGGAAACGCGATTGAACCGTTTACGCAGATTTTCGGTATGCGTTGGCAACTGTTTATCTCGTACTTAGGCGGTGTTTTTAGCAAGGAAGCGTCGCTTGGTGTGATGAGCGTTGTTTTTGCAAGTACAAATGACGCGTTCTCGCTTGTTTCTCGCAATGCTGCCGGTGCGAATCTTGGCGAAATGATGCGTGCTGTGGTTTCGCTTCCTGAAGCTCTCGCGTTCATTTTTGCCTCGATGTTCAATATCCCTTGTGTCCTTGCGATGGGTACAACATATCGCGAAACGCATTCTCTCAAATGGTTGCTTACTATTACAGGGTATTACTTTGCAATTTCGCTAGGACTTGCGTTTATCGTTTATCACATAGCATTGTGGCTGCTTTAAAAATCTTCTAAAACCCAGACTACAATAGAAGCGGGTATGGCGTGCCGAACGGTGCGCCATACTTGTTTTATATAAAAAAGTTAACCTTGTCTAATTGGATTGTTTTAAAACCGTTTAGAGTAGAAAAAGAGACCCGTTTGGAGTTATTTTTTTGTGCCCCAATGTGAACGTAAAAGTGAAACGAAAATGACTCGCAAACGGATTTATTCAGCACTGTCTTTCAACAAGGCCTTTTATGTCGGGCTTGCCGTTGCAATACTTATCCATATCGCCGCACTTTTAAATCCGTATTTCAAGAAGGAAGAAATATCGACACAACGCCCTGATGCCCCTGTAATTCATGCTGAACGCGTCTATATAGCTCCTCCGCCCCCGCCTCCTCCGGAGGCTCCCAAGGTCGAAAAAAAAGTTGTTCGTGCCAAGATAATCCCGAAGGTGGTTGAAAAACCGGTTGAAGAACAGCCCCCTGAACCAGAACCAGTCCCGGAACCGATTGCTGAAACGGCCCCGGTTGCTGTTGCGGAACCTGTTGTTGAAGCGCCCCCCGCACCCCCCGTGGTCAAGGAACCGCCCAAACCTTCGGCGGATTCAGTGAAAATGGTGACCCGCACTTACTTGCGTTCGCTCAAAAAGCAGCTGGAGCAAATCAAGGATTATCCTGCGACGGCCAAGCGCCTGAAGCAGGAAGGTACGGTACGTGTACGCTTTACCATCCTCGCCGATGGCAAGATTGAACAGGTTGAAGTTTCAGAATCGAGCCGCTATTCTTCCTTGGACAATAGCGCTCTGGAAGCCGTAGCGAAAATGGAAAAATTTCAACCTATTCCAAAACTTTTAGAAAAAGAACGCTGGCGGATAGAAATTCCGATCCAGTACAAACTTAATGCAGGGAGATCGTAATGAACTTCATTCTCGACTTTGTCAAACAGGGCGGTTACATTGGTTACATCCTGGTTGCACTGAATTTTATCGGTTACGCCATTATTATCTGGAAGGTGATTTCGCTAATTGTCTTTAACAAAACGGTGCAGCCGCGCTTGACGGATAAGGTAATACACCGTGTAGTGACTTGCAATACGGACCATCACATCATTACGGAAAGCATCCGCACAGAAATCGGCCTTGCTTTCTCGCCGCTCACGAAGGGCCTTACGACAGTCGAAAATATCGCATCTATTTCTCCAATGCTTGGCCTCCTCGGTACGGTGGTGGGCATTTTCAACGCTTTCACGGTGATAGCGGCCTCGGGCCTTGATGATCCATCCGCTTTTGCGACGGGCATTAAGTTTGCTCTCGTGACAACGGTCCTTGGGCTT
>JAFWRL010000296.1 GCA_017520105.1 Fibrobacter sp. | reverse complement strand
GTGGGGTCAAAATCCCTGTTGAAATAGCTGGCGAAGTCAAAATCGACGTTTCCGTTGATTTCGATGTCTGCGGCCATGGCTAAACCGGTAGCGGCAAGGGCAATCGGCAAAATAATTTTACGCATACAATCCTTCCAAAAAAGGTTTATTTGGTTTTTACGTGCAAAAGATAGAAATATCTTTGTTGCAAGACCAATGTTTTGTGCCTAGTACCGCAAAAATACGAATATACTATGTCTTGCTGGAATGAGTTTTGTAAATTTGAATAAGTCTTTAATAAAGGTGGATATGAAGTTTTCCTCCCGTATATTTCTTTTTTTGTCACTTGCGTTAGCGCAAGGTGTTTTTGCGTTGACGGCAGACCAGGTACTGGAAAAGTCCAAGGCGTGGTTCAAGTCGGGCAAGGCCTGGAGCCTTAGCTTCAAGGCTCAACTGTTCCAATCGGATTCCCCCGAGGTAAGGACCCAGTCCGGGAGTCTTGTCGTTACTGAAGGTGACAAGTTCAAGTTGGACATGTCGGGCATTAAATTCTACAGCGATGGCGAAAGTCTTTGGCAGTGGAATGTCGAGCAGAAACAGGTGCTGATTAAAGCGGTCGAAGACTTGTCGAGTTCGTTGCATCCGTCGGAACTTTTGTTCAAATACCTGAACTGCAAGGCTCTTGAAATGGGCGAGGCGGAACTTTCGAAACAGAAGCTCTGGACGTTGAAACTGGACCCGGCGAAGTACGCGGGGCAGTTTACCAAGATGGAAGTGTGGCTTTCGAAGAAGGATTTTTCTCCGGTGCGTCTCTTTACGGAAGACCCGGCGGGGAACGCTTCGTGGTATAATATTATCGACATGAAAGTGGTCAAGGATGTTTCAAACGATGATTTCAAGTACAAGCCTGTTCCAGGTGTTGATGAAATCGATATGAGGTAATTTGTGAATTTCAGCATGATAAAAACGCCAGGGGTGTTCAAGTCGCTTGCTTTCTCGGCTAGTGTTCTTGCGGGAATGACGTTGTCTATGAACGCTTATGCTGGCGAGACTCTGTTCAGTAACTATGTGTTTGCTGTTGGCCCAGCGGGGCAAAATGGAGCGCTGTGGGCATTTTCGCGTGATAATAGCTATAGCGGCGTGACTTTACTGAACTTTAGGGTTGCAGATAAAGGAAACGTGGTGACGGAAGCGACAAAGCAAGCTCAGGTTGCAACGGACACGTTGACTGCGGTCCAGGATGGTATTTTTGAAGACGACCTTGCCGAACGGAGAAGAATTTCGGTACTCTACGCCGGCTCTAAGTTCGGGCTTGTATTGCCGATGTTTGCAATGGACAAGGGTGACCGTTATCGGTTGCCTGCTGGTTATTATACAATACGCGATTTAAGTAACGTTATTGAAAATCCGATTGATGTCCCGTCGATTGTCGAAGACTTGGATACTTTGGATAAAAATCCAATGATGTACGCGATGAGTGGCTTTGCCTATGATTCGACGGCGAAACGCTTGTGGATTGCCCGTGGCGCCTTGGGCGTGATGGTTCACGATGTTTCCGGGAAGAAAAGCGCGGATACGACGTTTATTTTGGATGTGGAAAAGAAAAAGTTGGAGGTCCTCAAGAATAATACAAAACTGGACTTGAAAAAGAATCCTGAAATTTTTGATGTGCGCTTGCATCCGGAAACGGGAGACCTATGGCTTGCAACAGCGAAAGGCCTTTGGGTCTTGTCTTCTAGCGGCCTTAAGCAAATATCGGATGCGCTGAAGGATTCCCGCGTGACCGGCATTTGGATGGGCGGTGAACCGTTCCAAGTTATCGCCGAGACGGCTACCAAAAAGGGTGACGATGTCGTTGGCGGACTATGGCGCCGTTATGGTGATAAGGATTTTTCCAAGGTGAATTTCTTGGATACCGCAGGCAAGGTGCAAAAGAAAGATATTTATGACGAAGCCGATTATACGGTGAGCGATGTCGCCTTTATCGGAAAGACTGCCTTTGTGCTGGTTCGCGCTGTTGGCGGATTGATTAGTGGCTATCTCAAGCTGGATTCACTTGGCGTAAAGGCTTGGGAAAAAGACGAAGACGAAAAGCTCCAGTGGCTGTATGGTTACGAAACTGGCGCAACAGACCGCAAGGCGACTATTATGTCGATGTGCGCGTTCCCGCTTTCGAATAATCGGACGGGGCTTGCGATTGCGACTTACGGCAACGGCGTTTCAGTTTCGGCGGATTCCGGTGCAACATGGAATGTTGTACTGAACCGTGCAAAGCTTAGCAACAACCTGGGCTCGATTCGCATGGTGCCTTCCGTGATAACGCCAGGCGACGAAGCGCTTGTTTCGTATAAACTTGGCAAAGAGTCAAAGATTACTATTGAAGTGTTCAGTTACGATATGCGCAAGGTGCGCACTATTGTGAAAGATGCTGTTCGCAATGCGGATGCTTCGCGCAGTTCGAACCCGAAAGAAGATTTTTGGGACGGACGCGATGACCATGGCAAGGATTGCACGATGGGTGTTTATTATATCAGGGTGAAGGACAATCATGGCCATATCGGTTGGGGCAAGGCGATGACGCTTGGAGGTAGCTTCAGATGATTAATTTGAAAAATCTTGTAGTTACGGCTTTGGCGGTTTGCTCGTTTGTCGATTTCTCGATGGCAGGCCCTTTTACGAAAAAGTCTGAACTTGGTGGCTTTGACGGTTTTGTAGAGCGCATGGGCGCTGGCGTCCGTGAACTAGGACGTGGCAATACGGGTTCTGCGGATACTGCTTCAATGCCGGGTGCGTTTTGGAACCCTGCTTTGCTTGGCTTCCGCGAAAACCTTGGATATACGCTGAATATCGAAAAACGCGATTTGGACCGCTTGGGCGGAGCCTTCGGTATTGAAGGCAAAATTGGAAAACGAATGGGCGTGGGTTTTGCCATGCTTTATCGTGGCGATCGTGATTTCAAAGTGATCGATGACGACGATGAAACGATGGGTACCGCAAAGCCGTTTTTTTCGATGTTTTATCTAGGCTTTGCTTATCGCGCTACGCGTCAGGATGCTTTCGGTCTTTCGCTTTCGATGAGCTATGACAATTTGGATGTCGCCCAGTATTTTGAAGGAATTGAAATGGAAGATTCCTTCCGCAGTCCGGTGACGATTAATTTGGCTTGGTTCCGTCAATGGAATGCGAAATGGTCTTCTTCTGTTGTCATTCGCAATTTGAGCTTCAGTAAAAACTTATCTGCAAAGTGGACGAAGAATCCGAGTAAGGATAATTCGCTTGCATCTACGGAGGGCGTGCGCCCGAAGGTTTTGCAGATTGGCCTTGGCTATCGCTCCAAGATTATGGGCAAGCCAGTCTATGCCTGGATGGAAACGCTAGATTATCAAGTGGCCGATACGCTTTTGGCGTTTGATCCGCAGCTTCATGTTTGGACGGGACGCGTGGGCTTTGAATGCGAAATTGTTCCTGAAAAGGCAACGCTCCGCTTGGGTATGGATGATTTGAACTGGGTGCTTGGTGCCGGTTACAAGTTTGAAATTCGCGTGGGCAGAAGAAGGTTCCCGATAGAAGTGAACTACGCCTTCCTTTACGAGACGAGTGCTGGGCTCTGGTCTCCGTTCAGCCTTGGTTTGCGGGGATACATTCCTTGATTTCGAATGTGTTCATATCGAAGGTGCGTAGTCTCGAATCGATGGACTGCCGCTTCGATGCGGGCATAAACGTGATTTGCGGCCCGAATGGTTGCGGAAAGACGACCATTTTGGAAGCGATTCATTTGCTTGCGCAGGGGTTCTCGTTCCGGTCGCGTGACTTGCGGGAATTGATTACCTGGAAAAATGACGAACTGATTTTGCGTGGCGAATTTTGCGACGATGGGCGTTCGCGGATGCGTGCGTTGCGCGTTTTTTCTCGCGGGAGCGAAGTTCGCGAAAATGGGGAACCGTTAAAATCTCCGGCCTTGTTTTTCGGGACGTGCCCGGCGGTGATTATGCAGCCTTCGGACATTGAACTTTTGCGTGGTGTGCCCGAGGTTCGCAGGCGTTGGCTCGATGAAATTCTATGTTACCGTTCTCAGGCGAATGCGCAAGTGTTGCGCCGCTACAAACGTGTGTTGCAACAACGTAACAAATGGCTCAAGGAATTCAAGCAGAATGGTTCGGCTGTCGGCGGGGAAGACTTGTTCCGCGTGCTGACGCAACAGCTGATTGAACTTGGCGCTAAGCTTTGGGCGGCGCGAATTGCGCTCTCGAAAGAGGTTTCCGAAATCATCACTCGGTATTACCGCAAGCTTTCGGGTGGTGTTGATGAAATCACTTGTGCGTACAAGAGCTCGATTCTCAAGTCGCTAGATGCGCTTGATGCCGCGGAGCCGATGTCGGATGAGATGATGGATGAAATCCCGTCGGATGTGGCGAGAGTTGCTGCGGAGAGTTCCGCGGGGGCGGCTTATGTCGCTGCGGGAAGTGCCGGCGAAAATGTTGGTTGTGCCACGGGTGTTGAAGGTTCTGCGGCTGCCGCGGATGTTGAGGCGTCTGGAACTGCTGCGGACGTGCCGAGCGAAGAAATGCTGCGGAATGCGTTTTCGCGGAAGCTTGGGGACTTGGAGTTCGTTGAACGCCTGCAAGGGATGACGATGGCTGGACCGCACCGTGATGACTTGGCGCTTTGTGCATCTGGCTATGAAATGCGTTCTGTCGGTTCGCAGGGACAGTGCCGCTCGGCGGCGGTTGCCATGCGCTTTGCCGCAGTGGATGTGGCGTCGCGCTATTTGACGAAACCGATTTTGCTATTGGACGATATTTTTGCGGAACTGGACGTGAACCGCCGTGATGCAGTGGTGTCGCTCATTCGCGAAAAGGAATGCCAAGTCGTGATTGCGACTCCGCAGGCGGAGGACTTGCCGTTCAAGGCGGATGCGATGATTGAATTGAAAATTTAACGTGCGAAAATCGACTGGATCTTTCGCTGCGCTCAAGATGACGTTAAAAAAAACTGCGGCATGAACCGCAGTTTTTTGCATCGGGGGTGTTATCCCTTATATATTACTTGTTCTTCAGCAAGTCACGAATTTCGGTGAGGAGCTTTTCTTGGGCGGTCGGCTCAGGAGGAGCGGCCGGAGCTGCAGCGGCTTCTTCTTCTTTTTTCTTACGCATATTCTGCATGAATCCGAGGAATTTCTTCATCAAGAGGAACACGGCGAAAGCGACAATCAAGAAGTTCAGGACTTCGCCAATGAAGGTGCCATAAGGAATGGCAACGCCTTCGGAGGTCGTATAGACGAGAGTCTTGACGCCTTCGCCTGCGTTCTGACCGCCGCATTTGGCGATGAGGGCCGTGACGAGCGGCATCACGATGTCGTTTACGAACGAATTGACGATTTTACCAAAGGCGGCACCAATGATGATACCGATGGCCATATCGACGATGTTGCCTTTGAATGCAAAGGCTTTGAATTCTTCAATGAGTGAAGTTGCTTTTCCTTTAAGACCCATATTGTTTCTCCTTGTTGGGTTGTTTTATGTTTAAATAATTAGAAAAACCTTTAAAGTTTGGCATGCAATTTTTAAATTTGGCGCGCTATGTCATGGTTATTTTTGGCTTTTGCCTCGGCAGTCTTTTTGGGCTTTTATGATTTGGCCAAAAAGAAATCGGTTCAGGATAACGCTGTTCGACCTGTACTGTTACTTTGCAGTGTATTTTACGCTATTTTGATGTTGCCAGTGTTGTTGACGGGGCATTGCGAACCGCTGACTTTGCACAATCACTTTTTTTTGATGGGAAAGGCTGTCATTGTTGGACTGAGCTGGCTTTTTACGTATAGCGCCATTGCTCATATGCCTCTAAGCATTTCTACCACAATTCGTGCGCTTGCTCCTTTGTTTACAATTATGATTGCGGTGGGGTTCCTGGGCGAACGCCCTCAGGTGATGCAATGGGCGGGTATAGCGGTTTGCGTTTGTTCGTATATCGGACTGAGCATGGCGGGTCGCAAGGAAATGGGACATTTCTTTAGCAACGGTTGGGTCGTGGCAATGCTTGCTGGAACGGTGCTTGCTGCATGCAGCGGGATTTATGACAAACTTATTTTGCAGCGGATGAACTTCGAGCCTTTGACGGTGCAGGTCTGGTTCAGCATTTACATGTGCGTGGTGCAGTTCTTGACGACGATGATGACATGGTACCCGACACGGAAGAAAACGACGCCGTTTCAGTTCCGTTGGTCGTTCTTGGCGGTGGCCGCCCTTTTGATTATTGCAGATCGTTGCTATTTTTTGGCAGTGAGCGATTCGGAGGCCTTGATTTCTATAATCACGGTCTTGCGTCGTTCCAGTGTGTTCATTAGCTTTATAGCGGGAATTCTCGTTTTCAAGGAACGCAAAAGCAAGATGAAGTTTGTAGCGATGCTGGGCGTGGTCATTGGGCTAAGCCTGATTTCGCTGGGCCGTTAACTTTGAGGCGCTATGGTCAAGATTGGCATTACGGGTTCGATAGGCTCGGGCAAGTCCTTTGTGGGGGAGTTGCTGCGTGAGCGCGGTTTTCGGGTGCTGGACGCTGACCGTCAGGTTCACGAACTTTACCGTGATTCTAAGGAACTTCGTGCGAAACTTGCCGATTTTTTCGGTGAGGCGTGTCTGACGCCGACGGGCGTGAACAGTGCGTTAATTGCCGACCGCGTTTTTGCAGATGATGAGGCTCGTGAAAAATTAGAACAGATAGTTTATCCGTACTTGACCACGGCGGTAAAAAAATTTTTTGAAGCAGGGACGACTGAAGCTGCTGCGTTTGTCGAAGCGGCTCTTTTTTCGCGTGCGCCTGAACTTTTGAAAATGCTCGATGAAATATGGATTGTCGATGCGCCTGAAAATGTGCGGTTGCAGCGCTTGATTGCTCGCGGGCTTAGTGAAAGTGATGCTTCCCGTCGCATTGAGAACCAGCGTGGCGCTTGCGCTCCGGAGTTGTTTGCGGGCCTGCGGATTCGAGAAATTACGAATGACGGGGACCGCTCTCGCATAGAAACGCAGTTGGGCGATTTGTTTAAATTTATAGAGAATGGTGATCCCGGCACAGAGGCCGGGATGACAGTGAAGAAAGCGCTGTAGTATGCAACCGTACATTCACCAGTTTGCGAATTTCTTGAGAGCACATCTGAACTCGATTTCGGTGGGGCTGATTGCGACGTTATTGATGCTGTATGGTGTCAGCATCAACAATTATTTTAAACGGATTACAAGAAGCATCCCGTTTTGGGGACGCTTTGCGTTGTTTGTTGTTTTGTGCAGCGTGGGGTATGCGTTTGCAAGTTCGCAATTAGTTCGCTTGCTGAAAATGGCGTTGTGCCAGTTGTCCGACCTTCCGCTGATTGGCGTTATAGCCGGTTGCTTTATATTGCTTGCGTTCTTAGCCAAAAGCGGGAAGGATATCTAATTGAAATTATCCCGGTTGACTCCGTATAAAATAACGTCGTCAATCCACATTTCGCTGTCATCGACAATCCAGATGGAGAATGTCGTGACGCGGGCCTTCACGAAGTCCCAGCCCATGTTCCCGAATTCGCCGTCACCGGGGACGAAATCATCTGGCGTAAAGCTGAAGCGTTTCCAATTGGAGCCCAGGTAATCGACGTACTTCGTTTTGCCGGTCGGCTCGTTTAAAACTTCAATGGCAAAGCCGAGTTCTCCGGAACCCTTGGCAAAGAAAACGATGGAATCAATCCCTTCGAGACTTGATGGGTTTCTGTTGATGCGGGAGCCGATCATCGACCATTTCCCTTTTTTCTTGGAAGTGCTCTTCCAGTGGAAAACGTAGCTTTGGCGTTCGTCGTTGAACTCGAATGCGTCCTGGACGTTGTCGCGAGAAGGCGTCGTCGTTACGTTGGAATCCTGCGGGTTGAAATACCAATCCCGTGTGCCGTCGCCGTAGTCGAATGCAGTTTCGAGTTTTTGACTGTCGAAGTCGATAATCTTGATGGAATGGATGGCGGTTACGAGCGAGTCGGGTAGATTTTTCCAGATGTCGTTGCTGCTTGCATCCAATGCGGCGGTCTTGCCCCAGTACATGACGAGCTCTTCGATGCTTGAGGTCCCGTTGATGCGGATTTGCAGTTCGGCTTGTTTCAGAGAATCGCTCCAGTACGCTTTCTTGAAGGCTAGGCGATTACCGTCTTGGTCGGTAAAGCGGATGTCGTTGCCGTTCTTCATGGTTTCGCCAAAGTCGAAGTTCACGGAATCAAGACGGACGAAGACGACGGTCGTATCGGCGATAGGACGCATCCAGTCCGAAATTGTGGAATCTATCGGAACGACTCGCGAATGCGCCCATTGCTCCAGTTGTTCATTGGTGAGGTTCGGCTTTGCGAGAGTCTTGATGTTGTTCTTTTCGCCGGCAGACACCATGATGGAAGCTTCGCCGATAGCGGCTTCATCTTCGGATATGACGGCTCGGATGACGTAACGAGCCGGCGGAAGCGAATCTACTGTGAATTCGCCTTTCTTATTGGTCTTGATGAGCTTGTCTGTGCCGTAAACTTGAATCCAGGCGTAATCAGTTTCTTCGGGAATGTCGGCTTTGCCGCTGACGGAACCGAGAGCTTCCAGCTGCATTGTTGTTAATTTGTTTTTCTTCAGTTCGCTGGCATCTATTTCCATGAATGCGCCGCTGTTCCCGTCGATGATTTCGAGATAGCCCTTGTCGAAATCGACAGAGTCCATGACGATGTTGCCGAGAGAATCGGCGGTAACTTCCAAAGCCTCGATTTGCGCGGCGGAGTCAAATCCCTGTACATGCCATAGCGGACGGATTTTTGCAACAGCGTAGGCTGCGGGCTTGGAATCTGCGCCAACGACGTTGATGATACAGGCGTTTTCTGTTTCAACGGTGCTTGCACCTGCTATTTCTTTATCGGTAGAGCAGGCGAATAATAAAATGCAGAAGAGGAACGCTAATGAATTTTTCATGCTATCCTCGCATTTTCTTTAGAAGGTTTCTTCTCCGAAATGTCAGCGACGGGGTACAACGAAAAGATGAATTGAATGACTTTCTCTGGTTTGGGTACGTCGGCAACGCGTTTTTGAACTTGTCTGCGAAATTCGCGTGTCATTTCGACCAGGTCTTCGAGGCATTCGTCATCGACACAGGCTAGGACAGATGATATATTGCGTTCGCTAGGAGGAATGTTGACGAGGGCGTTTTGGGCAAGCGTTAACAACTGGTTCTGGTAACTGCGGATGGCTGTAATCTTTGACGCTCCCGCCGATGTGAAGTTGACTGTTGTGACGGCGAAGCGTTCGGATGCAAGAGGTGTAATCATCTTGAGTTCTTTCAGGACGCGTATGGCCTCCTTGACCTGATCTTCGGAAATGGCTGGTGTAATCTGCTTGACGAGCGTATGTATATCGGCCTTGCCACCGTTGATTTCGATAATCGCACGCACGACGGGAATCCACCAACGGCTGAGAAACAGTATTTCGTTGGAGTTCAGCTTGCGGAGACTGACATCTTGCAATGCAAGAGCCATTTTGTATAGTTTGTCTTTTTTCGTCTTCGATTTCGTTCTGGATGCAGCTACAAGAATTTCGAAAAGTTCCCCGTCTCGACCTTTGAGTCCAAGTAATTTTTTGGACAAGGGGATGTTTTGTGCAGGGAGATGCGATTCCTTGTTGAGAATGCGGAAAACCTGGCTTGTTTCGAGCCCAAGTTTTTGTCCCATCATCTTATAGGAGAATAGCGGAAATTCCAATTTTTTCTGAACGAAAAAATTTTTTAGCAAATCTCTGTAATCGCCAATTTCGTCAATGTTTAACATAGAAGCATCCTCTATAATGAAATAGATTTTTTACATGCGCAGCGGTAATGGCTTTTTTAAGTTTTATTGACGAAATGACAATGTGATATTAATCACTTTTGACGAAAATCACTATAAAACTAGGCCAAAATGTTGTTTTTCTTACATCCCTTGTTATTTAAAGCCCCAAATTCTACCTTATGAAGAGGAAACAAAAAGGTGGCTAATTATGCAAAAGGAAGATTTCTCTATTCTTAAACAAGTGGTACTTTTTGCGCTACTTGCCATTGTTCTTGGTTTTGCTTATGGTTAGCCATTAAGTTTGTTTTGGTGTATATGTAGAAAGTCGGTGCAGTTTAGGCTGCACCGATTTTTTTTGTTCTTAAAAGAATTATATTATTGCTTGCCTGAAAAAGATTAAGGAAGGATTATTTAAAATGCCTGCTGAAATAAAGATTATTGAACGAGCTGAAATGTACCTGCGTAAGCTTTCTTGTGGTGTAAATCCTCTGACTGAGGAACCTTTACCGGAAACTGATGTGTGCCGACAGGAACGAATTAGCAAATGCCTTGTTTATGTAGCTGATTACTTAAAGCAAAAAGTAATGCCGGGCATGGAACATCAGGAAAAAGTGGTTGCGCCTAAGCCGCAGAAAGTCCTTAAACCTCGTGTCGTTCGTGAAGCGGCTACGAAGGAACTCGTCCTTTCTTCTGAAAGGTTGTCCAAGTTCGAGGTTTCGGAAGAACCGGTGTCTGTTTCGGGTTTTGTTCGTCGTTTGAATTCTCTTATTCCGCAGGATAGCGGCATGATGCCGCTTGTTTACGCTGATGTTGCCGAAGTTCTTTCGAAGGAAGGTGTTCTTTTGAAAGAGGAAGGTGAAAAAGGCAAGGACTTGAATTTGCCGACTCCGCATGGCGAGGAATTGGGCTTTACTCGTGTTGAGGCGGATATTCGCGGGCACCATTCGATTTATACAAAATGCTCCGCAGCTGCGCAAAAGTTTATTCTCGATAATATTGATAAGTGCGTGGCTCAGGCAAACGAGCGTTTGGCAAGGCGCAAGGCTCGTGCGGAATCTGGCGAGATGGGGCGTTCCGGGAAGGAAAAGTTCCATGTGACCGAAGAACAAATTAAGAATTACCCGACGGATGAAGCTCCGGTGCCGGTGAGCGAAATTGCAAGGCGTTTGAACGATTTGCTCCCGCAAGATTCCAACGTCGAAAAGATTTACTTCAAGACGATTCGCGATTGGTTTGTATCGCAGAATTACCTTGAAGAAAAGAAGAATGCGCTTGGAAAGATTTTCTTTGTGCCGACGGAAACGGGTTCGCAGAACGGTATTGTGACGGAATCACGCGTGGGCAAGAACGGCGAAAATTATGACGCTGTCTTGTACAATGGCGTGGCGCAAAAGCTTGTGCTCGACCACGTGAACGAACTCGCTTAATATGAGTCATGACCGGCTTTGCCGATCATCCATAAAGACGAAAAATGCCGCCCGGTGGGGCGGTTTATGCATTATGAAACAACTGGCCCCGGAACAAGTCCGGGGTGACAGTGTTTTGCGTAAGGACTGCGTTTTATTTCGTAAGAACGGCTTTTTTGTCATGCCCGACACCGATCGGGCATCTCCATACACGGTTATATTAGCAGATACTATCTTAGCCTTCTCAGACCCTTCGGCATCGGGACTTCCTTGCCGTCTTCGCCGAGCAGGTAGATGTTGTCGAGGCTGATGTAGCCCTTGCCGCTGTGGCGTGCACGGAACGCGAAGTTCTTGATTTTGGTCGGGTCAAGCTGCGGAATCGTTTTGCCCCAGCCTTCCTGCTTCATGTTTTCCCAGATGAGCGTGTCGCGGACCCAGTTGCCGTGCGTGTTCTTGAGGCGGACCATGAATTCGTCGTAGTCTTCGACCTGGCTCGACATGATTTGCAGTTCGATGTAGCCTTGCGGATTGTTGTGCGTTGTGGCGTAATCGAAAACGATTCCGACGGACTTCTTGACTTCTTCGGGGACGTTGTAGTATGCGCCGGAGTAGTTCGGCCAACCGAGATTAGGCGGTTGTTCGACGATGAAGTCGTGGCGGATGTAGCCACCGAGGGGCGGGTTGCCGTTATAGACTTTGGCATCCATCGAGGTCGCATTGTCGCCGTTCACGACCGGGAACCACGATACGTTGTCTAAACCGTTGTCGAAATTCTCCATGACGCTTGTGGTGCGGTAGGCACCTCGAATGCGGAACGGAATGTTGAGCGTGTCTGGGACGCCGAACTTAAACCCGTTCGAGACGCTGAGCTTGATTTCTTTATTCCCGATTTTGACTTTATTTGTAACAGGAACTTGAATGTGGAAACTTTCGATGGAAGAATTCCACTTGCCGTCATCAGGTGTAGCACGGACGGTGAGCGTCCCTTTATTGTCCCACTTCTTGATTTGAATGTTGGCTCCGGCGAGCGGTAATGAAGATGTTTCCGTGGCGGTCACAAAGAGGTCGAGCGTGTCGCCAACGGTCATTACTTTCTTTTCGAGTGCTGCGGCGATAATCGTTGGGCGCCTAGGTTTCATGTGGTTGAAAGCATTCATGCGGACGACTACAGTTCCGAATGGAGGAATTTCGATATCGCGGTTCTTGCCTTCGAGCAAACGACCGCTTGGTCCCATTTTCGGGTACGGGTAAGCGTCTTTTTGGTCGCCAATCCACTTGAACTGTTCTGCTCCGAATACGTCAACTTCGGTGCGATAGTTGCCCGGCTTCTTTTTTTCGCTCTTGCGGTCAACCTGCACAATTTGTTTGGTGTCTGAGAGGTTTATTAGCAAAACGTGACAGCGATCTTTATCTTCGTCGTGGTAGCAAACGGCGTATGGCACGACGGATTCGGTCGTACTCTTGACGGGAACGACTGCATAACCTAATCCCGGATCGAGGAAACGCATGTACGCCATATAGACTCCGTAATATTCGGCGGTAGGTTCAAGGCTTCCCCAGAGGTTCCAGGAACCTTCCTTGACGAGAGCGGTCATGCTGATAGTTCCCCACGTGTGGTCCGGACCTTCAAAGACGTTGCCGAATGCATCCCACGGGAGTGCCTGGAATCGGTCGCCAAAGCGGACGAGGTATTGTGCGAAAATGTTTGCGATGCCGGCGGCTTGCGGGTAGTCCATCCAGATTTGGCTCCCTTGCACGGATGTGCTAAATTCAGAGAGGAACACGCGGCGCTTGCCTTCGAGATATTTGTTCATCCAGGCATTCAGCGTATCGGCGTTGTGGCCGACATCCATCGTCGCCTTGAGCATGTCTTTGGCGTTCAGGTTGTTCGGTGCCCAG
>JAFWRL010000295.1 GCA_017520105.1 Fibrobacter sp. | reverse complement strand
GTCGCAGCCCGTACGGGTAGCGAAGTCGATCACTTCTTCCGGCTTCGTGTAGTGAGAAACTTCAGAAGCAACTTCGTCTTCGACACCGGCGAGAACACCGAGTTCAGCTTCGACGGTAACGTCGTGCTGGTGAGCGTATTCAACAACCTTCTTGGTGAGGGCGATGTTGTCTTCGTACGGAAGAGCGGAACCGTCGATCATCGCGGAAGAGAAACCGTTGTCGATGCAGTCCTTGCAGAGTTCGAAAGAGTCACCGTGGTCGAGGTGGAGCACGATCTGCGGATTGGCGCAGCCGAGTTCCTTGGCGTATTCAACAGCACCCTGGGCCATGTAGCGGAGGATGGTGCCGTTTGCGTAGTTACGAGCACCCTTAGAGACCTGCATGATCACCGGAGACTTCTGCTTCACAGCAGCCTGCACGATGGCCTGCATCTGTTCCATGGTGTTGAAGTTGAAAGCCGGGATGGCGTAGCCACCCTTAACAGCCTTTGCAAACATTTCCCTGGTGTTCACCAGGCCGAGTTCCTTGTAAGAAACTGCCATTTGATTTACCTCTTGATTCTTTGGCGACTTGCGTCGCCGGTTTAAAGTTACGGGCTACAATTTAGAAAAATCGAGCCTAATTAAAAGTTCTTTTTAGAAAAAAATCTCAATATTTTAGGCTAAAAAAGGCGACCCCGTCCCCATTCGCGGATCATGACCACATAAGAGCTAAAGCTCTAAGTGGTCAAAGAGCACCAGGGCCGGGGTGACAGTCGGGCTATAAAAAAGAGACCCCGGCCTAGGGCCGGGGTGACAACAAAAATAATTCCGAAATCCAAATTCCGAATTACTTCACCTTCTGCGTACGGTCGGTGATGATGAGATCGACGCGGCGGTTCTTCTGGCGGCCTTCCTTGGTGTCGTTATCGGCAATCGGCATGGTCATGCCAAGGCCCTTCGCTGAGAGGCGGTTCGCGGCAATGCCCTGCTCCACGAGGAAGTTCATCACGTTTTCGGCGCGCTGTTGCGAAAGCGTCATGTTGAATTCTTCGGAACCGGTGTTGTCCGTGTTGCCTTCGATGGACACGTCGAACTGCTGATAGACCGAGAGAATGCCGGCAATCTTGGCAAGGCTTGTCATGAGGTCGGTTTTCAGCGTCGCTTTACCCACGTCGAACAAGATGTCGGACATGGAGAGGATGATGCCGCGGGCGTCCTTCGTCACCTGAATCATCTGGGACTGGAGCGCGTTCAGCTTGTCCATGGCCTCGTTCTTGCTCGCTTCGAGCTTGTCCTTCTGGGCCTTGATGGCCTGCTTTTCGGCTTCGAGGTCAGAGACTTTGCCGCTACGGGCCGTGCCGATCTGTTCCTGGATGGCTTCGATGGTGCGGTTCGTGGCGTTGCGTTTTTCCCAGTTTTCGGCGATGTGGTTGCGGATAGCCTGGGTTTCGCCTTGAACCTTGGCGATTTCAGCATATTTGGCGCAGTTTTCGGAGAGCGTCGGAATCAGCTTGGATTCATTGTCGTCTTTATAAACAGTTTCGAGTGCGTTGAGTGCACCATAACCTTCGGCGATTGTCAATTTTGCAGAGTAGGCGTTGGCGGGCAAAGACGATTTGGCGTTGTCTAATGCGAGCTTGCACTGGTCAACGGGGGAAATGGAGGGGGCTTCGTCAGCAAAGGTCATTGTGGCGGCGAGGGCGAGTGTCCCGAGTGTCAAAATCTTTTTCATCTTTGCTGCTCCTTACTTCTGGGTTTCCTTGTTGAGGATGCTCTGGTACAAGACCTTGCGTTCTTCGTCGGCACGGAGGGCTTCTTCGAGCTTCTTGTCTTCGTTCTTGGCGACTTCGTTTTCGGATTTTGCTATGGCGAGGCGCAAGTCGAGTTCGCTCTGTTCGGCGAGGGCTTCGGCTTCTTCTTCTTTACCGTCGTTTTTCAAGGCTTTTGCGGATTCAAGTTTTGAAGATGCGTTCGAGGTGACGCTTGCGTCAATATTGTTCTCTACGGCAAAAGCCTGTGTGGCTTCGGCTTTTCCAAGGGAACGGTTTACGGCGTTTTGGCTGCTGGAGCACCCGGTAAGGGCAGCGAGAGCCAGGGCGATACTACATGCTAATAATTTAGCCTTCATGGGGGCTGTCTCCTATGATTGAATTTTACGCGCTAAAATTACAAATTGGTTTATTATAAAGTTCTTTCATTTAAAAAAACTTTTTTTACTTGCATATATATAGAGAATTGTATAGATTGAATTACGTGTATAGGAAAGGAGTTTTATGAGTCTCTCTTTTCGTAAAACAGGTGTAATTGGAATTATTTCTCTGTTTTTTTTATTGTCGAGCGCTTTTGCCGGCAATGTTGAGTACCATTTGAACAAATCCGCGAACCCGACGCAGGATGAACAGGAAGCATACAAACTTATTACGGCAGCAATGGACTCGGCTGTTTTCCTGTACAACAAGTATTCGGACCTCTCGAAACATATAGAAGTTTACTATAGCACGGGCGTGCCGACCGCGGAGGCCAGCAGCAACGGCGACCTCCGTTTTGGCAAGGACCGTAATTACATGTTTGTGGGAACTGCCATGCACGAGATGGCGCATACCATGGGTATGGGGACGACTTCGGATTACCAGAGAATGTTCAAGGATGGTGTTTTCCAGGGGGAAAAAGCGCAAAAGGTTATCAAGGAAATTGATGGCCCGGATGCCGTTCTCAAAGGCGACAGCCAGCATTTTTGGCCGTATGGGCTTAATTACAAAAGCGAAGTCCATTCCGAACAAGATCTTATCAATCATGTGAAAGTCGTGAACGCTATGTACCAGGACATTTTCAAGGAAGCGTTCTACATGCAGGGGAGGGTCGTGTCTCTCGTCGATGAAAAAACTTGCATGGGGATTACGTCGTCCAATGCGCTTGAATTGATGAGCTGCACTGATTCGGCGACTTTCGTGAAAATTTATTCGATAGGCGATAATCCTGTGACTTACCGCATCCAGCTCGGAAACCGCGTGGTCGATATCCCGAACGAATCGACGGCGGAAGGCGTTGTCGCTTCGACTTACGGTTACAACGGCGGCGCTCACCAGCGTTACGTGTTTGAAAAGGCCGGCGCGCCTAGAGCAAACATGACGAATGTCTATTTCCTCAAAAATTTCAAAAGCGGACTTTATTTGCAGGCCGTTGGAAAAAATGTGGTTCAGAATAAGTTTGTTCGATCTGCAAGTTCGATACCGCAGTCCGATTTCATTTGGCAAATTGTAGAAGCGGGTAAGGACACGTCTTCAAAAGACACTCCGGTGTCCATTTCTACGCGCAAGGTCCCGAACAGGAACA
Organism: Fibrobacter sp.; assembly: GCA_017520105.1. The sequence goes on along the minus strand of JAFWRL010000295.1, from coordinate 6,443 downwards.
CGAATCTTTCTGTTCCGGCGCGGTTGTTCGATGCCCTTGGGCGTGCTGCCGGCGAAATTCGCCGGGGTGTGACATCGAGAATCCTGAAAAGCAACTGACACTGTTCGTTCAGCCTACGGTGTTCTGCCAACTGCGTTCTATTAACTTCAAACTCAGGACTGCGATGCCGCCTCTCTAGTAACTAGTAACTCATAACTAGTAACTAAATTGCTACATTTACGGCTCATGGTTCAACCGCGGGGTCTGCCTCGCGATTCTAAAGGATATTTATGAAAATTGCTGAAAAAACAGTCGTCCAGATGCACTACACCCTGAAGTCCGACGAAGGCGCCGTTATCGATTCTTCCGAAGGTCGTGAACCGCTCCAGTACGTCCAGGGCATGCACATGATCGTTCCTGGCCTCGAAAAGGCCATGGTCGGTCACGATGTCGGCGATAAGTTTGACGTTGTCGTGATTCCGGCTGAAGGCTATGGCGAATACGACGAACGCATGACGCAGGAAGTTCCGCTGGATGTGTTCCAGGGCGTCGAAAAAGTCGAAGAGGGCATGGCTTTCTTTGCCCAGACGCCGGGTGGCCCGATGCAGATTCGCGTCAAGTCCGTTGGCGAAAAGACGGCTGTTATCGATGCCAACCACGAATTGGCTGGCAAAAACCTCAATTTTGCTATCGAGGTCGTCTCTGTGCGTGAAGCGACCGACGAGGACCTCAAGCCGTTTGGACACCACTGCTGCTGCGGTGGCCACGATGGCGAAGACCACGAATGTGAATGCGGTGGTCATGGTCACAAGGAAAACTGTGACGGTAATGGCGGCTGCGGTTGCGAACACCACGCCGAACATCACGGTAAGTAGTCCGCATTAACCTCGAACGGCTCAAAAAATTGTAAAAATGACTAGGACTTTTGCACGTCCTAGCTTTTTTTATATAATTTAAGTCGAGGAGTGTGGAAAATTTCACTAGAGGGTGCTTATATGCGTTTTGCTCAAATCATGTCCTTGGCTGTGGTGCCAATGTTTCTTCTCGCTTGTGGCGATGATAATTCGGGGTTTCCGTCCAATCCCGGGCAATCTGAAAATCCGGTTGACCAGCCAAAGGATTCAATTCCCCCAAATATTCCAGATAGCTTGTTGAAACCGATTACCAGGGATTTCTCTTTGATTTGGCAAGGCGAAGGATCCGCAGAAAATCCATACCAGATTTCGAATGAAGAGGAACTGAAAAAGCTCGCCTTCTACGTGAACGATTCCTCGATGGCTTTTAGGGACAAGTTCTTTAAGCAGACGGCTGACATTGCGCTTACTGGGGCGTGGAAACCGATTGGTATTTTTGGCAAGAACGCTCTTGGATACGGGAACCGCCCCTTTAGCGGAACTTTTGATGGTAACTCCAAGACGATTTCTGGTATCACTATCAACGATACGGCTAGCTATAGCGGTCTGTTCGGCCTGGCCCGTGGTGCAAAGGTGAGTAACGTTACCATCAAGGGCGCCAAGATGAATGTCGGTTCTATTGCTGGCGTGCTTGTGGGATTGGCTGATTCTGTGACTGTGGAAAACTGCACGATTGACAATGCCGAAATCAAGGGCGCAGACCGCGTTGGCGGCTTGTTGGGCGAAGCAAAGTACGTTACGGTGACGAATGTTTCTGTGTCGGGTTCTGTAAGTGGTTCTAACAATATTGGTGGCATTTTGGGCTCTGTGCAGAATGGTGCGCTCACGAATTTGACAAATACGGCTACTGTGGCTGGTAAGTCAACGGTTGGCGGTGTTGTTGGAGGTTCTTCGGCAGTGGGCGACGCTGGCTCTATTTCATCGGCTATGAACAAAGGAACTGTGTCGGGAACGAAAGATGTTGGCGGTGTTATCGCGACGCTTTCCAACACCAAATTTGAAAAGTCAGGAAATACCGGTGCGGTGTCTGCCGATGAAAGTCAATTGGGCAATGTCGGTGGTGTTATCGCTGTGGCCTCGAACAAGTCTTCCGTAAACGAAGTCTTTAACACGGGTTCTGTTACGGTAGCGAAAGTCATGGCTGCTGGTGGTGTCATTGGTAGCTTGAAAGCTGTCACGGCTACGAATTTGTTCAATTTGGGTGAGGTTTCTGGCCAGGCGTCCAATATTGGTGGGCTTGTAGGGATTGTCGATGGATCCGCCAATTTGGAGTCTGCTTACAATGCAGGTAAGGTTCCCGATAGCAACCTTTCGGGAACGGTTGCGGGTAAGGTCACTGCTGCTGCGACGGTAAAGAATGTTTATTTTGACAAGACTGTTGGCGGTTCATGCCTTGTAGTTGCAAGCCAGATGGGTATGGAACTCCCGACGGGTTTTGCCACCGAAGAAATGAAGGCTGCAACATTTGTGGCTACATTGAATGGGGCTGGCACTGCTTGGACTATTGATCCGGCCAAGTTTGGTGGTTATCCGTCCTTTAGCTGGGCAAAGTAATTTCTACATTTAAAACATGGCAAAAAAGAAAAAATTTTGGAAGTCGCCTTCTGCTGAGGCGGCTTTTCGTGGTAAAGAAGACCGTCTTCGCAAGACTCTTTGCGAAATTGTGAACGGACAAAGCCGTTTGTTGCACCGCCCGGACGAACTGTACGAGGCGATTGCGAACGGTCTTGACGAAATCGAAAAAATCAAGGACGTGAAGCTCCAGCTTGAATTGCTCGCCTGGACGCTGCGCACGGATTTCTTGGCGTTCAAGGCCGATGACGAAGATATGGATACGTGGAACGACTTGTTCTACGATGCCGGAACGTTCTTTGTGGAAGTGGCGAAGACTTATGATGACAAGGACTACATTGCAGACTTGATTCATGATTTGGCTGTTCGTCATGTGGGCGGGGAAGGTCGCGAAGTCGTGTTCCTCTCGATTGAAGACGTGATGCCGGTGGAACGTGCGAAGGCTTTGATTGTGGAACTCCTTGGCGTGATTGATGCTACGGAACTCGAAAACCGCGAAGACGTTCTCGATGCGATTTGCGACATGGCCGATGCCATCAAGGATACCGAAAACTTCGCGAAAGCCTCGCTTTACAAGGATCCGGACAAGAGCAACGCAACGCTCATCGACATTGCCAACTCTTATTTTGTCGCTGGTGATATTCCGATGGCGAAGCAGTGGCTCGGTGACGTGAAGGACCCCGGTGCCGAAGACGAGGAGGCGTTCCTCGATTTGCAGGCGGCGATTGCCGACCGCGAAGGCCGCAAGGCGGATTGCCTCAAGTACGCGACGCGTTTGTACGAATGCTTCCCGAAGGTCATGAATCTTTCGAGACTATGCATGCTCAAGAGCGGTTCGGAACTTGACAAGCTTTTGATAGACCATGTGAAGTACCGCAGCAACTCTTGCGACACGAGCTACATGTTGCTCCTCGTGAACCTCAAGAAGTTCGAATTGCTGGAGCAGTACGTCAATCATGTTGAAAAGGAATTGCCGGGCCTCGATGCAGCCGAGCTGAACGCGGTTTCGGATGAGCTGGAACGCGTGGGCGAAAAGGAACTCGCCAAGCACATCCGCGAATGGACGGTCGAAGAACCCGAAGACGCGGAAGCATTTGACGATAGGGAATAGCGATTACTGCGATAAGCCGGGCGTTGCGGGCTGGCGTCTGAAGCCCGCTAGAGAGGGTGATGGATGGTTCGGCAGGCTCACCAATCTTTTTCTATGTCATTAGCCTGACGAAACAGAAATCAGGGGGAGACTTCCCCCACCTAACAACTTCCTACCGTCTACTTCCTACTGTCTACTCTTTTTTTCTATCTTTACAATCATGAATTCTTCTAAAAAAGTCCTTTTATACGATACAACTCTCCGTGACGGTAACCAAGACCGTAAAATAAGTCTCTCTTTAGCCGACAAGGTGCAGATTGCACGAATTTTGGACCATTTTGGATTTGATTATATTGAGGGCGGTTGGCCGAACCCGAGCAATCCCACTGACGAAGAATTTTTCAAGCTTATTAAAGATGTAAAGCTCAAGCACGCGAAAATTGCCGCTTTTGGTTCTACGCGTCGTCCAAAAATTTTACCGGAAAACGATCCGCTTTTGCAGGCATTGATCAAGTCCGAAGCTCCGGTCAAGACGATTTTTGGCAAGAGCTGGGATTTGCACGTAACGGACGTTATTCGCACGACGCTCACGGAAAACCTCGACATGATTGAGTCTTCTGTGGCATACCTCAAGGAATATTCCGAAGAGGTGATTTACGATGCGGAACATTTCTTCGACGGCTACAAGGCCAATCCGGAATACGCGATTGAAACGCTCCGTGCCGCAGAAAAGGGCCATGCTGATTGTATCGTGCTTTGCGATACGAATGGCGGAACGATGCCATGGGAAATCGAACAGATTATCGCGGATGTGCAAAAGCACATTTCCACGCCGCTTGGAATCCATGTGCACAACGACAGCGGCCTTGCTGTGGCGAACTCGATTTACGCCGTGAAGTCGGGCTGCGTTATGGTGCAGGGCGTGGTGAACGGTTACGGCGAACGTTGCGGTAATGCGAACCTCACGACGATTGCCGCCGATTTGAAGTTCAAGATGGACTGCGATTTTACGGCTGCTAAAAAGTTGAGCCATTTACGCCAGTTGAGCAGCAACATCGACCAGATTGTAAATTTGCCGAGCGACGTGCATGCTCCGTATGTGGGCGATGCCGCATTTGCCCATAAGGGTGGTGCCCACATCGATGGCGTCATGAAGGTCAGCCGTAGCTTTGAACATATCGATCCGCATACCGTGGGCAATGACCGCGTGTTCGTCACGAGCGACCAGGCGGGTGGTTCTCTCGTTGTGGAAAAACTCAAGGCTATCAAGCCGGGAATCGACAAGAAAGATCCGCTGGTGGCAAGCCTCCTTAAGGAAATCAAGGAACGCGAAAATGCGGGCTGGCATTTCGACAGTGCCGAAGCGAGCTTCAAGTTGCTCGTTTATCGCCACTTGGGAATGGTCAAGGAACCGTTCAAGGTCTTGAATTACCGCGTCATTGAAGATAAGACGCCGCAGGGCGTTTCTGTGTCGCAGGCGACGGTCAAGCTTCAGGTGGGCGACCAGATTAGCCATCAGGTGAGCGAGGGCGATGGCCCGGTGAACGCTCTCGATGCCGCTCTCCGCAAGGCTCTTTTGCCGTTCTTCCCGAATATGGCGAAGGTGCGCTTGGACGACTTCAAGGTGCGCGTGCTCGGTTCCAATGTGGCATCCGATGCGACGGTTCGCGTGTGGACGACGTTTGGCGACGAACACGGCTATTGGAACATGGTCGGCGTTTCGAGCAACATCATTGAAGCGAGCTGGACGGCGTTTGTCGATGGACTTACGTACAAGATTTTGATGGACGAAAAAGTTATCGCGAATGCCTACAAGCATATCGATGTGGCTTCCGTTTCTGATGCAAAATAGAGTTTTATAAATATGTCGGATTAAATATTTTATACAAATGTCTATATTATTTATCCGTAGGAGTTTAACATGAGTGTGTCATCCTGAGCAAGCGAAGCGTAAGCCTGTGCTGAGCTTTGCCGAAGTAAAGGATCTCGTTAGATTAAGATTCTTCGACTTCGTTCACTTCGACAGGCTCAGCGAACTACGCTCAGATTGACAACGTTGGGAGATTCATTATGAAAATTCTTAAGGTTAATCCAAAGTCTCAAGAGATTGAAAGAATTTGTGGTCGTGAAGTTGCTCCGAGCAAGGAAATTCACGACAAGGTCATGGATATTCTCGCCGACATCAAGAACGGCGGTTATGCGAAGGCTGTGGAATACGCCCAGAAGTTCGATGGCCTCAAAGGCAAGAACCTCCGCGTGTCCGAAGCCGAAATCAAGAAGTCTGCCGCCAAGTGCCCGCCGGAAATGCAGCGTGCCTTGAAGCAGGCGATTAAGAACGTCCGCGATTTCCACGTGAACCAGATGGAAGATTCCTGGCTCATGGAAGGGAAGGACGGCGTGGTTCTCGGTCAGCGTATCCGCCCCATGAAGCGCGTGGGCCTTTACGTTCCGGGCGGTGCTGGAATTTATCCGAGCACGGTGATTATGAATGCGGTTCCCGCCATTGTCGCTGGCGTCAAAGACATCGTTGTCGTGACTCCGATCAAGGGCGAAATCAACCGCGCTGTGGCTTTTGTGCTTTGCGAACTTGGCATTACCGAGGTCTATCACATCGGTGGCGCTCAGGCAATTGGCATGCTCGCTTACGGTGCCAAGGATGGCAAGGGCAAGGTCGTCGTGGAACGCGTCGATAAGATTGTGGGCCCGGGTAACGTCTTTGCTGCTGTTGCCAAGAAGGAAGTTTTTGGCATTGTGGATATCGACATGGTGGCAGGCCCGTCCGAAGTGCTCGTGCTTGCGGACAACACCTGCGATCCGGACTTTGTCGCTGCCGACCTCTTGAGCCAGGCGGAACACGGTTCTGGCTTCGAAGCCGCCATCTGCATTAC
>JAFWRL010000294.1 GCA_017520105.1 Fibrobacter sp. | reverse complement strand
GTGCTTGTGGGCGATGTCAGCGAAGCGCTTGAGGTCGAGCACCTTGCCTGCCGGGTTTGCAACCGTTTCGCCGAAGAAGCATTTGGTGTTCGGGCGGAAAGCCTTTTCAATTTCTTCGTCGCTGGCGTCCTGGTCAACGAACGTGCATTCGATGCCGAGCTTCTTCATCGTGACAGAGAAGAGGTTGCTCGTACCACCGTAAATAGCGGAAGTGCTGATGAAGTGGTCGCCGGATTCGCAGATGTTGAAAACGGCGTAGAAGTTAGCAGCCTGACCGGAACTCGTGAGCATGGCGGCGACACCGCCTTCGAGAGCGGCAATCTTATTGGCGACGGCGTCGTTAGTCGGGTTCTGCAGACGGGTGTAGAAGTAGCCCGAAGCCTTCAAGTCGAACAAGTCGGCCATGTCGTTGGTCGTTTCGTACTTGAACGTGGTGCTCTGGTAGATGGGGAGAACGCGCGGTTCGCCGTTTTTCGGCTGCCAACCGCCCTGAATGCAAAGAGTTTCGATCTTGGACATTTTTAGAATCCTTTATAAATTATTTATGGCCTGTAATATAGTTAGATTCTATAGCTCGGTCTAGTAAAAAGTTTTTTGAAAATGGCGGAAAAACAGAAAGTATTGGTAAAATTAGGTAAAAGTTATAGATAGTGATAGTTTTAAACTATATGACAAACGGGTTTTTGCCCCTTTGGACTTTATCACGGATTTTCATTTTATCTCTATAGTTTGTATATTAAAACAAGAAAAGGAGACCGTATGCGGAAAGTTAAACTCGCAATTTCTCTATTCAGTTTTGCATTTTATTTTGCTTCTTGCGGGGATGATTCTCCGTCGTCGAGTGATTTTTTGACGGTGCCTGAATCGAACAGAGCAATGTTTTCTGAGGCGATAACATCTTCGAGTAGCCTTACAACCGGAGAAAGCGAGGGGGCTTCTAGCAGTTCTGTCGAGGGTGTTTCGTCTCTAGGGGCGTATTCTTCGAGTGCCCTTTCTTCATCAAGCGTTCGGAGTTCAATGTTGAGTTCGTCTTCGGTAATTGTAGGGCTTGTGGTAAAAAACGGCGACAAAAAAGAGATAATCACAAAACTCGATGATGATCCTGAAAAAAATCAATCTGCCGGACGTTTTTGGCTTTTGATGACTCGTGAACTCGACGCGACTGAAACAAAATCCCTTGAAAAAATTGGAATCCACAAGCAGCGCTGCTACAGTGGTTCCGTTAATGGCCTCTTTGAAAAGAGCGGTAATCCGGATGGCTATTATTCGTATATGTATTTGTGTCTTATGAATGCAGACAAAGATGTTGAGAAAATAACCATTATGTCTTTAATTGATGGCATGTATAATGCGTTCGATGCCGATGAGTCTGTAGCAGATGGTATTATCTATCATTCACGTGGTAAAGAAACTCTTGTCAAAAGGGTAGATGACGATACGCTTGCGATGCAAACTGCGGGGCGTTTTTGGATAATAAAAGATTATTCGACACGTTCTTCCGAAGAAGAAAAACTTAAAGATGCTGGCGTAGAATTGGTGTCTTGTACCCGTTTCCGTAATGACGGCTTGGATATGTCCATCTGTCTTGCAAAATCAGAAAAGGATATTGAAAAGGCGACAATCAATTCAATTATTGATGGGCTTTATAACACATTCAGTGCCGATGACACGACTAAATTGGAATTTGATTACGAGAGCGCTGGTTGGGATAAAACCAATGGATCAGGCGAGATTGTAGTCGCGTGCTGGGAAGATGTTACGATAAACGCCTGTAAAGAAATCGTAAAAACCTGCAAAGGCGAGAATGCTGCATCAGATTTTTCCGTTGTTCTCGCCTCGGCTACGAAAGAAACAATCGATTGCCTTTTATCGAATAAAGATGTAAATAGTGTGGAACCTGTGCGATATGGGGAACTAGATTGACGGCTTTAGAAAAAAACTATCTTTGCGCCTGATGAAAACCGCTCCGACTACAGCTCCCGAATCTTCTGCAAATGGCTCTCGCGGTCTTGTTCTTTGGCATTTGCTTGCAATTGGAACGATTGCGTTTTGGGGCACGAGTTTTGTGAGCACGAAGGTGCTGTTGAATCACGGCTTTTCGGCGGTGCAGATTTTCACGTTGCGGTTTGTGGTCACTTACTTGTTGCTTCTTGCGGCAACCCATAAAAAGTTCCGTTGCGAAAACTGGAAGCATGAACTGATTCTGTGCTTGTGCGGGCTTACGGGCTGCACGCTTTACTTTTGGGCGGAAAATACGGCGCTTTCGCTTTCACCGTCGAGCAATGTGTCGCTGATTGTCTGCACGAATCCGCTGTTGATTATGATTTTTGGCGGGTTGATTTACAAGGGCGAACGCCTCGTCAAACGGCAAATTCTGGGATGCTTTATCACGTTTATCGGAATGGTACTCGTAGTGCTGAACGGGAAATTTATTCTAAAACTTTCGCCTGTGGGCGATTTCTTGGCGTTCGGTTCGGCATGCATGTGGACTGTCTATTCTCTGATTGTGCGCCCACTCAATGATAAATATTCTACTTTGTTTATAACGCGCAAAATGTTCTTTTACGGGGCTCTTTCGTCGATAATCATCATGCTGGGCGAATCGGCTTTTGCTCCAAATGCAGCGGGTGCTGGGCATTTTCTTGGAGTTCCATGGCAAAATTTCGCGGAACCGGTCGTTTCGCTCAACTTCCTTTGTCTTACGGTGTTCTCGTCGCTGTTCGGATACCTCATTTGGAATAAGGTGCTGAAACAGCTCGGGACGGTCCTCGCTAGCAACTACATTTATGCGATTCCGCTGGTGACGATTATTACGGCGGTGATTGCGCTTGGGGAACGTATCACGTCGGTCGCGATCGCGGGTGCTGTCGCCATTGTTGCGGGCATGGTCCTTGCGGAGTGGAAACCGCGAAAGTAGAGCTGCATGACAGGGGATGACAATGCCCCGAATTGTTTACTATATTTTTCATAGGTAATGCCTTATGCGGTAAAACGCTGTATCGTGTCGCCAACGATGCGATATAAGAGAATCCCGTGAAAGCCGGGAACGGTCTCGCCGCTGTAAGGGAGGACGAAACCAGCATAAACCAATGCTTGCCACAAAGGCGGGTGTGAAGGGGCTGGAAATAGAGCGATCCCCGAGTCAGAAGAACTGTAAGGCACAACGGGCGCTTGGCGCCACGGGTTGTTAAACGGTGCGAAAGACATCGCTTTGCATAGCCATGCGTTTGCATGGGTGTTTGACTGCGCGTAGTCGCAGTTTCTTGGGCGTTCGCGTTTGCGCGGCCGTACTGCTTGCGAGCGTTTCTGGTTTTTCTGAAGAATTTATTCAAGATTTGGGCGAGTCGTCGATTTTCGAATCTACGAGCGTGGAAAAGCCTTTGCAGGCGTCTTCGAGCTATGCCGAGGTTTTGCCCGAAGCGTGGGAAGGTCGTTCGCTTTCGGCCGCTGAGGTCTTGGCTTCGCTTCCGGGCGTGCAATACACGCGCCAGGGCGGTGTAGGGAGTTTCCAAACGGTGAGCATTCGCGGTGTTTCGGCAAAGAACATTGTCGTTTGCATGGACGGGATTCCGCTGAACGATGCCTCGGGTGGTGCAGTCGATTTCGGTTCGATTGACTTGAATCAGATTGAAAAGATAGAAATCTACAAGGACCGCGTGCCTGCGAAATTTGGCGGTCGCGGAATTGGCGGTGCGATTAATTTTATCACCAAAGGTTCGAGGCCTGCCGAAGCCGTGCTCAAGCCGGATGAAAAGAAATCTGGCCGCATCCTTTTAAGTTATGGTAGCCACAACACGTGGGAAGCTGCAACGCAAATACTTTCTCGTTTAACGGACAGCGTCTCGATAAATGCGTCTTTGTCTGCGCGTCATAGCGATAACGATTATGAATTCAGCAGTCAAAACGGAACGCCGTACAATCCCGATGACGATTTTACAGATAAACGTAAAAATGCAGAGTTTACGGAATATTCCGGGCTTGCCAAAGCTCGTGTTCTGCATGCGAATGGCGTGTTCTCGACGTTGAACATGAATTTTAGTCGTTCCGAAGGGGGAAACCCAGGCCGCGATGATGCTCAGACGGAGGTGGCTGGCTACAAAGGCGAATTTGTACAGACAACTTATCGTGCAGAACTACCGCAGTTGCTAGGCTGGCTTTGGTTGGAATTTTCGCTGACGGGCAAGTTTGAAAAAGCGACTTCGCATTCATATTATCCGCTCGACCATATTGGATATGCATCTTCGACAATGCAAGTTTACGGCACCGCGGGTTACAGCATTGCGCCGGAAGTTGTTGCGAATTATTCGGGCGACCAGTTTGAAGCGAATTTACGCTTGTCGTATGATGCGGCTTATTATTCAAAACGCGGTACGTCATCGGGCAATTGGAATCTTACTCGGTATTCGATAAATGTTTCTGGCGATGTTTCGTACGAAATCTATAAAAACTTGTCTGTAGGCGGCGAATCGTCAGCGACTTTCACCAAAGACGATATTCACGGTGGAAAATTTGTGCAGCCGGCTTCGTTACTGGATTTGAAAACGGAAGAAACAAACAATTTTTCATGGACGGGACGAGGATTTGTGCGTTATGATGCTCCGAATTCACGCTATGGCGGAAATTTGAGCTTTGGACGTTTTGTTCGTGCTCCGCAGCTGATGGAACTTTATGGCGTTTATCCGGGAATGCTCTCGAATCCGGATTTGAAAGACGAAGTAGCACTGCGTTTTGAAGTGGGCGGCTACTACATGATTCCGAAAAGCAGTACCGCTATTCGTGCAACATATTTTGAGACATTTTTGGATAATGGAATTTATTGGATGATTAGCGGAGGCTTTGTGAAACCGCTGAATGTCGGAGAATCGCATGTACGCGGACTCGAAGCAGAACTAGAAAGCAAACCCGTAAATTGGTTCTCCGTGATTTTACGAACAACATTCCAAGATGCCGAAGACCGTAGCAAAGAAAGGCATTATAACGGTAAACAGCTTCCGAACGAGCCAACACGTTCGTATTACGCCGAAGCCCGCTTTGACTTGCCATACCATCTTGATTTTACGTGGACTTCGGAATACCGTACCGAAATTTATGATGACCGGGCGAATCGCATCAAGCAACCTGCTGTAGATTTGCACCATTTTTCGCTTGGCTATACACCCTTTGAAAAAACACGACTCGTTTTTGCGTTACGGAACTTGACGGATGAAACTTATAGAAATCCCTATATTCCTTTCCCAACTCCGGGTCGAGAATACAAATTAACATTAACACAGGGGTTTTAAACCCCGCGCAGAATGGGACTTGCAAAACTTGTAATTCACATCGTCTGCGAAAAACATAAAAAGGAACCACTATGAAAAAAATCTTCTCTCTTCTTGTGGCATCGTCCTTTGCATTTTACATGCAAGCGTGCTCGGATAGCGCCACATCCGCCGATGATGACGAAATCGATTTCGTCAGCTCGTCAAGCGATGACGATGCAAGCTCTTCGAGCAAGGCAAAGTCTTCTTCCAGCAAAAAAGTGAATTCCTCCTCCAGCAAGAAGGTGAGCTCTTCTTCCGTCAAGGCGAAGTCCTCCTCTAGCAAGAAGGTGAGTTCCTCTTCCGTCAAGGCTAAATCCTCTTCCAGCGTAGCAAAGTCTTCTTCTAGCAAGGCTAAATCTTCCTCCAGCGTGGCGAAGTCTTCTTCTAGTGTCGCAAAATCCTCTTCTAGCGTTGCCAAGTCTTCTTCCAGCGTCGCTAAATCCTCTTCTAGCGTCGTGAAGTCATCTTCTAGCGAAGAAATGGTGACAACGTATGTCTTCGGCTCCGATTACATGACTGGCGAACTCCGCTGGGTTGTAGATGGCAAGATTTCTGCGAAATCGATACAGTTGAATCAGGATTCCAAGGTCATTAGTGCCGGTGAAAATCTTTTTGTTCTTGAAAGATACGGTGCAGACAATATCGTGCTGATTGACCAAAAGAATCAAAAAATTAAATGGCAGCAGTCTTTTGAAACGAACGACAATCCGAGTGATGTCGTGAAGGCGAGTGATACCGAAGTTTGGGTCGGTTTGGAAGGCCCGAACAAGATTGTGAAGGTTGCTGTTGCGGATGGCAAGGTGACCAAGACCATTAAGACGGATGACTTCGCAAAGGCGGAAGGACAATTTGCGAACGTTGTCGATCTCGAAGTGAGCGGCGATACGTTGTTTGCTCTGTTCCGCCGTGCTGTGGCTGGCTGGCCGGCAGGTTATCCGGATCCGGGTCTCCTCGCTATGTACAAACTCAATGACGGTACTTTGCTCGATACGATTAGGCTTGCAAAGGTGGACCCGTCGGCAATGGCTTTTGTTAAAGGTAAACTCTATGTGGCCTCCGCTGGCCAGTACGATGCATCGGGAGCGACACTTGCTGATGATACTCGCGGTATCGAAGTTGTCGATTTTGCCAAAAAATCTTCTACGACGGTTGTAGATGGCACGAAACTCGGTGGCGGAATCTCCTCG